>CBFCYU010000043.1:0-10924 GCA_965602415.1 uncultured bacterium
CGTATGCGTCGCGATGTAGTCGTCGATCACGCGCTCGAGGATCTTCATCGGCATCGGGCCGTTCTCGAGGACCACGCAATGATAGTCGACGAGACGGAAGGCGTCGCCGAGGGCCGCTTCCATTCGTTCCCTGAACGACACATAGCAGATATATCCGGTGTAGGAGGCGGTTGCGGCGCCCGGGTTCTCGATCATCGGCCCGACCATGGCGTGCGCCTCGGACTCGTCTACGTCCAGCGCTTCGCTCAAGAACGTGTGGGCCTTATCGAGGCTCCAGCCCATTCCGTTTAGTCCGACATCGGTCAAGGCCTTCGAGGATCGCCACAACTTCGACTCGGCGATACCCAACTCGAAGAGCGGGTCCCGCTCTTCGAACAGGCCGACGTCCTGCGCGAGATGCTCGGCATACAGTGCCCACGCTTCCGTATAGGCGGGGAAGCCTCCTTGGGAGCGGAACTGCGGCAGGCCCGTCAGCTGCCCCTGGATGTACTCCTGGACGTAGTGTCCGGGGAAGGCCTCGTGGTGTGCGATGGTCAGCCGAAGGTAGTAGGGGACTCCGTCCCTGCCCGGGAGGATCTGCACCTGATTCGGCCGCCCCTGAGCCTCAGATCCCTTGCGAAACCCGGCCACCGAGAGAAGGCCGGGCACCGGCGTCACAATCACGGGATCGATCGGGTAGAGCGCGAAGTGGGGCTTCATCATTACGGCTGCGGTGTCGACGTACTCCTGCATCTCGTCGGAGACGGCCCTCCCCATTTCAGCCGTCTTCTGAAGACCGATTTGCGCGACGACGGCCATCCTCTCGGTCATCGAGCCTCCTTCGATCGCGAGGACGCTGAAGAGGCGATCGACCTCCGCCCGATTGTCGCGCACCTCGTTCGAGAGAATCTCGTACAGCTCGGAGGGCAAGAGCGACGTCGTCGTGTAGTGACCCAGCCACCGCTCGTAGGGAACGTCACTCTTCGCTACCTCGCCCATAACCACCGAGCGAACCAAGGCCTGATCCTCCAGGTACCACTCGAACAGGTCATAGGAGAGGCGATCCTCCGGCGAAAGGGCCTCGCGATCGTGACTCCGAAGCGCCTCGAGGCTCGCTTCGAAGTCGTAGTGCTTCCGGTAGGCCGCATCGAGGAATTGATTGAAGTCGGTGTCCGCCCACGCGATGGGCGACGGCGCGAGAAACACCAGGACGAGTGCACAGGCAACGATCGGCGTTGAGAGAGGAATCCTGAATACGGACATGAGGACATGATATGCGCCGATGTGCACCTCTTCACGCGATCCTCTCCAGGCGGGCGCCATGACACCGTGTTCGTGCCGGAGCCTCGGATACTCGTCGATGGCCGGGCGCTGCGCCCCCCGTCTTCTTGGGATTCCTGTTCCCGACCTCCGATGTCACGTATCCTTCGCCCATGGATCGATGGGGCGCATTGCAAGACGAGATCGAAGCGTACTTCCGCCAGCGAATGGCCGAGGAGCGCTTCTCGGGTGTCGTGAGAATCACTCGTGGCAAGAGCGAGGTTTTTGCTGCCGCCTACGGGCTGGCGAGCCGCCCTTGGAAGATTCCTGTCACGATGTCTACGCGATTTGACACGGCATCCCTGACCAAGTTGTTCACCGCCGTGTCGACGCTTCAACTCGTCGATGCGGGAGAGTTCTCGCTGGACACGCCGGTCATCCCGTACCTCAGATTGAAGGACACCGCTATCTCGTCGGATGTCACCGTCTTCCAGCTCCTCACCCACTCCTCGGGGATCGGAGACGACGCCGAAGAGGAGGATGGCGAAGACTACGCCGACCTCTGGAAGGCGAAGCCAAACTACTCGGTGACTAAGACGGTCGACTTCCTACCGCAGTTCGCTCAGAAGCCGGCCAACTTCCCGCCGGGGAAGGGCTGCCGCTACTGTAACTGCGGCTTCATCCTGCTTGGCCTGATGATCGAAAAGGTTGCAGGCATGGCGTATCGTGACTACGTTCGCAAGCACGTTTTCTCTCCGGCCGGGATGAGCAACTCTGATTTCTTCAGCATGGAGCACTGCGCCGCGAATCTTGCCGAAGGGTGTGATCCTATCTGGAGCGACGACGGTGCCGTCATGGGTTGGAGGAAGAACATCTACTCCTTCCCACCGATCGGCTCACCGGACAGCGGCGCCCACGTGACCGCTGCCGATCTCGATCGCTTCCTGCGCGCGGTCAAAGATGGCACTCTCTTGCCTCCTGAGAGGGCGCGCGAGTTCTTTACCCCACAGATCCACTACAAGGATCGCGACGGATGGGAGATGCAGTACGGCTTGGGAATGTGGTTCTACGTCGAGCCGGACGGGCGCGTTATCTGTTGCCAGAAGGAGGGCTACAACGCCGGGGTGAGCGCCGTCATGCGGTACTTCTTCGATCAGGACACCAATCTGGTCATCCTTTCGAACATGGCTGAGGGAGCCTGGGATCCGTCGTGGAAGGTACATGAGCTGATCGTCGGCGAGGCGTAGATGCCATAGTACGTCGGACTTCTGTACTGTTAGCATGAGGAGGCCTAGGATGGCAATACAGATCCACTACTGGAGCAACGATGTGGAGCGGATGCTGTCGCACTACGTCAACGTTCTATCGTTCGAGCTGGTCCATCGGCAACCGGACGACGCGCCGGCCAACTTCTGCATCCTCAAGCTGGGCGACGCGCGGATCATGATTGCGGAAACACCCAGCACGGAGACTGCAGTCAACAGGAATGACGGGCGGCTTCTCGAGAACGTCATCCCGAGGGTCGGGCACGCGGGTCCGATCTCCGTCTACATCGGAGTCAAGGATGTGGATGCCCACCACAACCGGATCGTTGCGTCCGGAGGCGACATCATCGAGCCGATCTGGGACGCTCCGTGGGGACTGCGCCAGTTCACGGTCCTCGACCCCGACGGCAACCTGATGACGTTCCACGCAACATGAACGACTAGACATCCGAGTTCCCAGTCCGCAGAATGTCGCGGTTGTCCGTATGGGGGGGTGAAACTGGGTGAGCTACTCTCCGATCCTTGCCGTCGTGACGGCAGCGTTCGAGATCATCATTGCTGGATGGGCCTTCGCGACTCGATCCGAAGCCGAGTCGCGCGGAGTCATTCGCACGACGGGCGCAATTCTCTTGTTGCTGGCCGGATACCAGCTCGCCGAGGTCGCAATCTGCGCGGACGTGGCCGCGGCCGGATTCCTGCCTCGACTGGCGTTCATCATCGTCACCTGGCTTCCGCCACTCGGTTTGCTGCTGATCGCGCAACTTCGTCAGCCGAGATCACGGATCTTCGGCGGATCGGCCTACGCGATGCTGGCTGCCGCCGCGGGGATCGTCGTCTGGATCGTGGTCGATCGATCGTTCGCCTCCGCGTCGGTCTGTAACGCCGTCTATGCCCGCTACACCCACGCGATGCCGCGCTTCCTCGCCTACTCCTCCTTCTATTGGATCGGACTCGCCGGGATGATCGGGTTCTCCGGTCACGGTGCGATGACCTGCCAGCACGCGCGTCGACGACACCAGCTGGTTCAGGTCTTCATGGGCACGACCGGTTTCGTTGCGCTGTCGATGTTGACGTCGTGGTTCGTGCCCCCTGCGCGCGGCGCGCTCCCGTCGATCATGTGTCACTTCGCGCTGCTGCTTGCCGTCTGTCTCACCCGCCTGATCGTCCTCGAGCGGAGACCCGTCGACGACACTGACCGGGCACCCGTCCGGCAAGCGGTCTGAAGTCAGGATCGCAGCTTACCGACTCAGGACGAGAGGACCCCTTCCTGCCTTCTTTCGCATCCAGTTGATGGATTGGATCACGCCGCGGCGTGTGACCACCCACCGCTGGAAACGGAACTTACCGGGGAAGTCCAACAGGGCGATGGCAATTAGCAGAGTCAGTAGACCTTGACCGGGCAGGATCAGCATCAGGCTTCCAAGGACGAGGAAGGCGCAACCGAGTAGGTTCTTCGCGATGACCCAAATCAAACGGAATCGCGGACGTCTGCGGGGCCAATCGGCACCCGAGCGGCGCGGATGGGTGAAGTAGTCGGCGGGAATCCGAATGACCACCAGTGGCGTGGCGATCAGAGCGGCGAAGAGCGTTACCGCCGATGCGATGACGATCCACCATCCCGCCGTGGCGCTCAATCCAATCCACCCGAGCATGAGACTTCTTCCTTTCCCGATGGAGGCTTCGCCGAACAGCTGCCGGGCCTGTCTCACTTGAGAGCGAGATCTCGGTTTGGGAATCCTCTGCGAAACGTACGGCGGAATCCAGCAATGGAACTCAAGAGCGAACCGGGATTGCGATTCCGGCGCGCTGTCCATCGGACTGGCTGTAGCGGGCTCCGCTGGTGGCGACCAGCACCTCGGTGACACAGGGCAGCAAGCGGTCATCTAGCATAGGATTCGGCTCGCGCCGTAGCCGTGGGCTTCGGGTGCGAATGCCTCGCGGATGACGGCGGTGCCTCGCTCGAAGGCTCTACAGGAATCCGGGCGGGATCTTCACCGCGAAGAGGCATGAGTCCGCACCCTCGAGCATCGTTCGCACGAGCTGCACCTCCGGTTTGCGTCCGAACACGATCTCCCACTCCTGCACGTACCAGCCTCCCGAGCAGTGACAGAAGGTGCGGGAGACGGGCTTGCTGCTGCGGATCGCGCCGCGGACGAGGGGGCAGAAGCAAGCCTGGTATCGCTTCTCGACGGGATCCGTTGCCTGATCGTAGGCCTCCTGGCGGGCCGGTCGCCGTTCGATCATCAGAAGTGCCTCGGGGCCGCTCTCGTCGATCGAGTAGTTGCTGCCGAGGAACGGCTCGTCGGTGATCTTCTCGATCAACTTGCGGAGATCGTGTCCCGCGTCCTCCCACGCCGCGCGGAGCAAGTTGCCGCTCTGCACGATGTAGTGGTGCGCACACGCGTTGAGAATGCAGGCGCGATCGCGATCGTCCGGAACCTCGTGATCCAATCGCACGACGGCATTGTGGACCCACTCCGCGGCGCGGCGCCCGTCGAGCGCCTCGGCCAGGCCATCGCTCCCCGCCATGACGCGCTTGGCGGCCTCGGCCCCGACGCGCTGAGTGACGCCCTCTTCGAGCGCATCGAGCCACATCGGCAGGTGGTATGAATACTGGATCTCCAGCACGAATCGCTCGTCCTTGCCACCGGCAGTCTCGAGGCCCTCGTGGTAAATGAAGCGCTGCGGGTCGTCCCCGGCGAGGATCGACCTTTCCTGCACGAACTCGACGAAATGCTTCCAGGTGTCCGCGAGGTTCGATCCCTCGGGACCATCTGTGAGCGGTCCGACGTGGGTGATCGAGAACATCGGCAAGGCCGGCAGCGTCTTGGTGACGAATCCATCCCGCGTGAGTGGCTCGCCGATCGGGAACGCGAGGTCGAAGTCCGTCCTACCGTCGCGAGGGAAGCCGAGTTTGAGCGCCATCGGAGGACCGTCGATGACGTCATCGACGGCAGGGAGCAGCTCGACCAATGCCCGAACGACTTCATCCCGGTCACCGAGCCGCCTACGGACGGTCAGTACGTGAAGCGGTTTCACGTGTCTGACTTCGATCTCGGTCGTCATGCCGAACCCCTTTCCGATCCTTACCTTTGCGGTCAGACAAGAGGATATGGATTGTGCGTTGCCACATCGTCTCAGAGCAGGTGCACGGAGGCAACCACCTCCGCGCAGGCCGGCTGGCGGCTCGCCTTGGACGGAGATCCTTACTGGGCTATCGGCCCTCCAAGAACTGGAGTGCCGCGCTGACAGACTCGTCGGGGGCCTCCATGTGAATCGAGTGGGCGGTGTCAGGGCCGGACAGGAGCTCCGCGTCGGGGCGTTCCTCGGTCATGGGATGCCCTTCCTCAGGAGGGAAGAGGAGATCTTCGGATCCGGTTACGGCCAACGTCCTTGTCCTGATTCGGGTCGACGCCGTTCACCTAGACCGTGCCCACGTCGAGCCTTCGCCTTCTTGTCTTCCCATCTCTGTCGGTGGCGTCTAGCGCGCTATCGTGCGCTCCGAACCAGTTCCTGCAGACGCTGGGGGTCGATTGTCGCCTCGGGAAAGACGTAGAGCTTCACGTTGCTGAATGGATCGGCGTTGGTGTTTTCCAACTCGAAGGTCCACCAATCGGGATCGGTCTCGACCCCGGAGTAGTCGTCGTGCAGAACGAACAGGTTTCCGGAGGGGGTTGAGCCTCCGCCGATGACGTCCTCGGTCGTGGCATCGCCGTTCGTCCCCATGCCATCGCTGACTACGGCGCCGGCGATGGCGAGCGCCGGCCCGGCGACCCAGCTGCCGTCGGCCGCCTGGGTGAAGAGGACCGGCCAGAAGAGCCCGGGGTAGAGCGCACCGACATACGGTCCTTCCCAGGAGATGGTCAGGGTGTACAACAGCTCTTGCCCCGCCTGCGGGATCTCGATGGCGATCAGCCCGCCACTGTCGGGGATGGAATAGACGTAGCAGGTATCAGTCAGCGCTCCCTGGATGTAGAGGGTTACGGTATCCGTAGACGTCGCCCCTTCCGAATCGGTCGCGGTCAGGGCAATTACGTGCGTCCCCTCGGAAAGCGTGGTCTTAATCAGGGAGGCGCTCGATCCGATCGTCCCGTCGACGCTCGACGACCAGACGAGCGACGCTCCTGTCAGGGAGCCGTCCTCGGCGTCGGCCCCTTCACCGTGGAACGTGATCGGCTCGCCGCGAGCGAACGTCTCTCCTCCGGCCGGCGTGTTGATCGTCGCGGTTGGCGGGGCGTTGTCGGAGATCGTGATGACCGCCGAGGTCGAAGCGGTCGTCCCGTACGAATTGGTCGCCGTCAGCGTGATCGTGTGCGCCCCAAGGGTCAGATCGTCCCGGGTGAACGTGTTGCCGATTCCGATCTGACCGTCTTTGTTGGATGTCCAGGCGAGGGATGCACCGGTCAGACTGCCGTCTCGGAGGTCGGTCGCGGTTCCCGCAAACGTGACCGTCGAGGCCAACGGATGTGTCGTCCCGCTGATCGGGAACTGGATGACGACCACCGGGGGCTGGCTGACCCGCAGGCAGGATGCGAGACAGATCGCACAAAGCAGTATCGCAATCAGACGCCAGACGGTTACGTTCTTCATGTCGACAACCCTCCCAATCGAAGCATGGTCCCGCTGCTCGAAGAGCGTACGTCGGGGGAAGAATCGCGGGCTTGCCGTCTGTCCATGGAACTCCGGACATCGGTCTGAGGCTGAATGGTTTGGCTCTCTACCGCCAATCGGCCTCGAATTGCTGCGATGGGAGCGAAGGTGCCCAATGAATGTCAACACCGGCGTCATGCTCGTAGTGTTCGGGATTCTGGTGGTCGTCGCGTGGGCAACACAGGGGACGCAAGGCGTCATACAAGGATTCAGGGGGACGGCCAGGACCTTTCTCGACGTGTGGCCGCTGCTCCTGCTTGCGTTTGGGATCGCCGGGTTTCTGCGGGTGGTGATTCCTCATGATCTGATCTCGGGTGCGCTGGGTTCGACAAGTGGGATCAAGGGAATCCTGATCGGCTGGGGTGCCGGGGCGGTCATGCCTGGCGCGCCGTACGCCATGCTCCCCGTGGCGGGATCCCTGCTGTCATCGGGTGCGAGCATCGGCCCAGTGATGACGATGGTCCTGTCTGCGGGGATCGGCGTGGCGATCACGCGGATTCCTCACGAGATCGCGTTCATCGGATGGCGGTTCACGGTCCTGCGGCTCGCCGTCTGCGCGCTGGTTCCCCCGATCTGCGGCCTGCTTGCCCAGTGGATCGCTCGATGGAGCGGCCTGTTCTCCGTATCAGGCACGAGGTAGTCGGCGTGGCTGTTGACGGGAAGAGCTGGTCGGTTCGGTTGCCTTCCGGTATGGTCGGGTCACGATGAGCCATCCTCCTCTCATGCGATTCGGGGCGATCTCCGCCGTTCTCTCCATCGTCATCGCGATCTCTTGGGGCGCGAGCGCACAGCCATTCTCCGCGGATGCCGTGGGAACGGGGACGCTTGTCGCTTGGTTGTCCGGACTGGAGTTCCTTGCATCGATCTCGGGAGAGATTCGGATTGCAGGAGAAGCCACGCTCGGTGAGGAATCTGTATCGTTCTCGGCCGAAGGAGACTTCTGCGGCTTCGGAGTCCGCGGGATCGTGACGCTGATCAGCGAGGGATGGATCGGCTACGCGATCGCAGGCTGCGCTGCCGACGGTGAGCCAATCGAGATCCGTGGCCTCCTCCACGTGAAGTGGAAGAACCTCGTACCGCTTCAAGCGGGCGACGTGTTTGTCGGAACGCAGCATGTTGTGGTCGTGTTCAGGGGCGAGGTGCATTCGTTCTGCGGCGAGTTCTCCGGAACCGTCGAGGGGGGGCTGGAGCCGGCGGAGACTCCAGGCACAATCCAGCTAGGCGGGACAGGGATGGTTCAATTGGCCGGGAACCCCGGCGGGATCCCTGCATCCATCCCCCTCGACCATCCGGCGCTGACACCCGAGTTCCTCCAATACGTGGCCGAGCTCGATCTGGGGATCTAGGCGAACCGTCCACAGCCGAGAAGCAGCCGCCGAATATGCCACGTTCAGCCTCTACGGCCGCAACATCCCCTCCAGGAACTCCAGGTACTCCGAATCGGTCGTCAAGACGATCCGCGTGTTGTCGGCGAGTGCGACCCGATACGAGTCGAGCGTGCGCCAGAACCGGTAGAACTCCGGATCCTGGTTGTACGCCTCGGCGTAGATCTCGAGCGCTCTGGCGTCGCCCTCACCGCGCACCTTCTCCGCATCCTTGCGCGCGTCGGCGAGGATGATCTCGGCGTCCTTGTCGGCGGTGGAGCGGATCTGCCTGGACTGCTCGTCGCCTTCGGCCCGCAGCTGCGCAGCGATCCGCTCGCGCTCGGAGCGCATCCGAGAGAAGACGGCCTGCTCGATCTCGGTCGGTAGATCGGCCCTCTTGATCCGCACGTCGATCAGGACGATGCCGAACTCCTGCAGCTTCTCTCGACTGAGCTCGGCCACCTGCTGCAGGTACTCGAGCCGCTTCTCGGAGACGATCTCATCGAGGGTATTCTTGGCGAGGATGTTTCGCAGGTCGGAGTAGACGATGTCATCGATCCGGCTCTGTGCATTTCGCAGGCTGCCGCCGGTCGATTCGATGAACGCCTGGGGATCGCCGACGCGCCAGATGGCGTAGTTGTCGATGACGAGACGTTTCTGATCCGACGTCAGCACGTTTCTTGGCTGGATGTCGTAGTTGAGGACGCGGTCTTCGAGGTAGGTGACCTTCTGGACGATCGGGACCTTGAAGTACAGCCCCGGTTCTTCGACGATCCGCACGATCTCGCCGAAGCGCAGGACGGCCGCCTTCCGCGTCTCGTCGACGGTGAACGTGAATAGGTTGTAGGCGATCAGGACGGCCACGACGACGACGACGAACGCGATGAGTGACTTCATTCGCCACCACCTCCCGGGCTGTCAAGATTGAGCAGCTTCAACACCCCTTCGGTGCTTGCGGAGAGGATCGTCTTCTCCATGCCCGGCAGGATCTCTTCCATCGCCTCGATGTACAGACGTGTCCGCGTCACCTCTTCGCCCAGCTCGTACTTGGCGAGGACCTCGATGAATCGAGCGACGTCTCCTTCGGCGCCCTTGATCCGCGTCTGCTTGTAGGCCTCCGCCTGGTTGCCGATCTCCTGTGCCTGGCCGCGTGCACGCGGCAGGATGTCAAGCGCGTACTCGTCGGCCTGGTTGATCAGCTTCTCCTTGTCCTGACGGGCGTTGTTGACGTCATCGAACGCGGACACGACCTCGGCCGGAGGCTTGACGTCCTGCAGCTGGACGTTGTCGATCGCGATCCCGGCGCCGTACGTGTCGAGGAGCGCTTGGAGCGAATTCAGGGTGTCGGCGCCGATCACGTCGCGCTCCTCGGTCAGGGTCCCGTCGAGCGTCCGCGTCGCGACCTGCTCGCGGAGCACGGCCTCGGCCGCCTGTTTGACGATCGTTCGAGGATCGATGAGGTTGAAGGCGAACAGCTCCGGCTCCTTCACGCGGTACTGGACGACGATCTCCACGTGGGTGATGTTGCCGTCGCCGGTCAGCATCAGCGCCTCGGTCTCCACGGTTTGATAGCGAGGATTCGGTGGAGGAGAGACAGTACGGAAGCCGACCTCCTCTTTCCGAACCTCGAGGATGTTGACCGACACGACGCTCTCAATCGGTGAAGGCAGGTGGTAGTGCATTCCCGGATCGACGGTCGCGACGTAGCGACCGAACCGCTTGACCAGTCCGACCTCCGAAGGGCCGATCGTGTAAATCCCGGTGGCGAGATAGATCGCAACGATGATCGCGATGACGATCCACCCGATCGAGCCAGAAGCGGCCCTCATCCAGCCGGGCCTCTGCGTTCGCTCCTCTCCGTCCTTCGGTGGTCTCGGCTCCAACAGACGCTCAATGAAGTCCGACATCATCCCCTCCTCGAAGCCCCACACCGTAGTGGAGGCTGGCCAAAATCGCAAGGTATGAAGTGACAGCGCGTAGCGTTCCGACTACTCGCCGACCCGCCCCTCGGCGTCGGTCCGCATGAGAATCGCGTCGTACGAGCGACCGTTCGTGATCTGAATCAGTCCGGCGACGAGGAATCCGCCATCGGCGAGTTCGATCAGGGCGGCGGCGGCGTAGACGTTGCGCTTGGTCAAGTACGTTCTCCACAAGACGGTCCCGCCGTCATCGACCCGTGAGAGGGGCATGCCGTTCCCGAGCCCGCCGATCAGGTACGTTCCGTCGGTGAGTTGAAGCAGTGACTGGGCGTAGTCGTCATGGATCGAATCACCGAACGTCGTTTGCCACTCGAGTTCACCCGATGCAGTGCACCGGGCGAGCCACGTGTCCACCTGCCGTCGTGAGCCCTCGTTCATCGAGAAGCCGGTGAGGAGGAATCCGCCGTCGTCGGTCGGAGCGAGCCGC
>CBFCYU010000044.1:0-10918 GCA_965602415.1 uncultured bacterium
CCGATCCTCTTTGGGGCGGCGTTCGATGGGCTGCACGGATATCGAGAGATCATCGTCCTGTCATCCTTCCTGCCTCTTCTGGCGGGTATCCTGTGTCTGTTCGTTCGCAAGCCGGTCATGAAGGCTACCCCTGCGGGGCAAGCGCCGAGGTAGCACGACCTGGAGAGAAGGGGACGCATACCCTCATTTCGCGACGAACCGCGCCGGAGAGACTGTTCATGATCCGTCGTCTCAGATCATCGATGCTGGGTGGTTCGCGTCTCTAGGATTCCTGCGAAGTGTGCCCCCCGGATGCGCATGTCACTCGGCATGCTTTGAGGGGAAGTGAGGCATGTGTTTCCCGATTTCTCCCAGAGCACGGAGCTTCAGTCGCACTCTCTTCAACAGCCTGAGAGCTGATTCAGAATCCCAACCCGCGGTAGTGCGTCTGGAGGGACTCGGTGATCGCTGCGGGATCGAGGCCGGTTTGCTCGATCACCACCGATAGGGGGATCGGTTCTCCGAAGGCCACGCGAATCGGTCGTCGGTACTGCCATCTGCCGAGAGCTCTCAACATGGGATTTCGCGACAGCAGGCGGAAGACACCAGTGACCGGGGCCCAGATCCTGTACGGAACGAGATAGGCGCTGCGATCCCTGGCGCCGATCTGCGCCAGGTGGGCGACCAAAAGACCGAGTCCAAGACGCCACTTCGCCCTGGGATCGCGTCCGTCCGGAGCGATGAGAAGCGCCCCACCGTTTCGAACGTGCTCGGCCGCCTGAGTCAATGACGTTCGGTTCTGCTCTTTCGCGACGTCCTTCTCCACCGGGGGTTCCAGTCTGGAACTGAGCCATCCGCTGACTCGGGGCAGGATCCCCACTCTCCCGGCGCTCCGGAACGTGGGCCTCGGCAAGACGACGGGATACATGGAGCGGGCAATGTTCGGACCGAGTCTCGCCACGTAGCTCGCGCCGAGCATCTTCAGGTCGGGCCGGCCCACGGATGCGGCAACGAGAAACGGCGTTAGCACCGAGCCGTGCCGCCCGAAGACGACGATTGGGCACGTCTTCATCTCATCTTCTCCCCGTCGGGGAAACTCGGCCAGCCAGGGTATCGAGAGCGTGTTCAGTGCCGCCTTCGATCCGCCGGTCACGCCGAGCTCCCCCACGTAACGGTCGAGGTCCTTCGCGATGTCGAGAAGGGCAGTCGCCGGGAACACGAGGTCGACAAGCCCGCACAGGAGGCGGTAGGGTCGGCTGCTCTTCATCGCGGCCGAGTGCGTCTGGCTCAGCGCTTCGATCCCGCCGGCCGCGAACGAGGCCTTCAGGTCTTCCACGACCCGACGAATACGAGTCACCCAGCCCCTCCTCCCTGTTGCCTCACAAGGGCCATTTCGCACGAAGGCCCCAGCAACGTTGTCCGCACGCTGCCGTCCATTCTAGGAGCGGGGGGCATCGAGGAGAAGCGTTTTCGCCAGGTCGCATCGGTTCCAACTCCCCCCACGATGGCGCGGCGTCTCCCAGAGGGCGGCGGAGAGGGAGCGCAGGTTGAGGGATTACATCGGGAATTCGGGGACGCATACCCCAATTCGCGTGAATCAGGGCTCCCCACTATTCCACGACGAAGCGCCTCCGAGACTCTCCATGATTCCCCGTATCAGATCATCCATGCTTGATTGCCCGCACTATCGGGATTCCATAAGGTGAGGCCGGGATTCGCACAGCACGCAGCGTGGCGTGAGGGGAGACATCAGGTGTGTGTCCCCGATTATGAAGGAGAATCCATGGGTGAGCGGAATGCTGAGCCGACAGCCTATCTCGTGGCCACATCGCACGTCGACGTGCAGTGGCTCTGGACGATCCAGGACACGATCCTCTGCTACGTTCCTGCGACGATTGAGAAGAACTGCGATCTGATCGAGAAGCACCTCGACAAACCCGATGGCCGGGGCTACGTCTTCAGCTTCGAGGGCGCGTTCCGCTACATGCTTGCCAAGGAGTACTTCCCCGAGTTGTACGAGCGGCTGCGCGACATCATTCGACGGACCGGCAGGTGGCACGTTGCCGGGGGAGCGCTTGTCGCCGGCGATGTCGTCGTTCCTTCCCCGGAGTCGTTGATCCGTCAGTTCCTCTACGCCAACTCGTTCTTCCTGAAGGAGTTCGGAAGGAAGAGCGTGGATGTCTTTCTCCCTGACTGCTTCGGCTTCCCCCATTCATTGCCTTCGATTGCGGCGCATTGCGGGCGGCTTGGATTGTCCACCCAGAAGCTGACGTGGGATAACCAAGGCGAAAACTTCGTTCCGTTCGACATTGGCGTGTGGAAGGGCGTCGATGGGCGATCGATCTTCGCGGCGCTCCAACCCGGCGCGTACGTAAACGAGGTTCCAGCGGGGGAGGACGGGGACCTCCAGAGCTATAAGGGCAATTGGCCATACGGAGATGGTGGATGGGCCGAGACGCTCAAAGAGAAGGTCATGCATTCGGGCCCGGGCAGCGCCTACTGCTATTTCGGCGTTGGGGATCAGGGGGGCGCTCCCGGCGGCGATTCCGTCGAGTGCGTAATTCACAGCGAGCGCAAGACGGATCCGTTCGCCGTCGAGAACGTCGGAGCCGGCGAACCGTTCGTCGAACTGCCCAAGAGGCTCGTCGAACAGGCACCCCTTCCCGTTCCTGTCTACGACGGCGAATTGCTGATGTACAAACACGGCACCGGCTGTTACACGTCGGAGACGGCGATGAAGCGATGGAACCGGATGAACGAACAGCTGGGCGACGCGGCCGAACGTGCGGCGGTCGCTGCGGACTGGCTTGGTGGGGCGATCTACCCGGACGAGCAGCTGCGCGATGCGTGGATCCGGTTCCTGGTGCACCAATTCCACGATGACCTGACCGGAACCTCGATTCCAGATGCCTACCTCTTCTCGTGGAATGACGAAGTCTTGTCGCTCAATCGGTTCGCTTCGGTCCTTGAGTCTTCGGTGGGTGCAGTGGCTCGGGCCCTCGATACATCGTGGGTGAAGGGGATCCCCGTAGTGGTGTACAACCCGCTCTCGATCGAGCGGACGGACGTGGTCGAGGCTGGGCTCACGTTCCCGAACCCCGCTCCCGAACATGTACGCGTGTTCGATCCGAAAGGAAGCGAGGTTCTGTCGCAGTATTCGGTCGAAAGAACGAATACCAGGGTGGCGCATAAGCTCCTGTTCGTCGCCGTCGTGCCGGCAGCCGGGTGGGTCGTCTACGATGTCCGTCCGTCCGACCAGCCGTGCTCTTTCCCTTCTCCTGTTGCGGTTGACAGGGACGGTCGGTGGATTGAGAACGGACGATACCGCGTGACGATCGGGAAATCCGGGGACATCACGAGTCTCGTTGATAGGGATACCTCCAAGGAACTCGTGGCCGATGGCGAGGCGTTTCGTCTCCAGCTGTTCGAGGACAAGAGCAGGTCGTGGCCTGCGTGGGAGATCCTTCCGGAAGACATTGACCCGAACATCCAGCCGCGATTCGTAGACGGGCCTCCAACAATCGAGACTATCGAGACAGGTCCCGTTCGCGCTGCCGTTTGTGTGACACGGATGTCAGAGGACACCATCTATGAACAGACGATCCAGTTGTACGCAGACGGGCTGGCGAGCGCGGCGGTTGAGGTTGTCTCCCGGATCGATTGGCACGAAGACACAACACTGCTCAAGGCGTCGTTCCCGCTCACCGTCTCAAACGAGCAGGCGACATACGATCTTGGATGGGGGGCGATCGTCCGGCCGAACAGCATCTATGACGGCGGACAGCCTCGCGCACGGTACGACAAGTACGAAGTACCCGGGCATCAGTGGGTCGATCTGGCGCATCAGGACAACACATACGGCGTGTCGATCTTGACCGACTGCAAGTACGGATGGGACAAGCCATCAGACAACGAGCTTCGCCTCACGCTGATCCACACACCACCGAGGTATGGGTGCAACGGCGGCTCCTACGATCGCAGGGATTTCGGCCCGAATCCGTTCCGATACGCGATCTGTGGCCATCGCGACAGCTGGGCGAGCGCCGGGATCCCTTGGAACGCGGCCGCGTTCAACCAGCCGCTTCGCGCGTTCCAAACCGTCGCTCATGAAGGGACACTTGACCGAAGTCTGCCATTCGTTGACGTAGACACCGACCAGGTCGCGATCATGGCCCTGAAGAAGCGCGAGCCCGAAGCCGAACGGAACGGACGCAACTGTGATGTGATCGTCCGGTTGCGCGAGCTGACTGGGCACGATACCTCCTCGCCTGCCGGGATTCGGGTTGGCGCCGGGATTGAGGAGGCACGAGAAGTGACCGGTGAGGAAGACGATCTCGGGCTGGCGGCGATCGCGGACGGGCGTCTCGAAGCCACGTTAGGACCGTTTCAGGTACGGACGTTCGCCGTGCGTCTGAATCCTCCTAGCGAGGAAACAAGACTGCGCTTCCCCACATCGCATCCCGCGAACCTCCCGTTCGACTCAAACGTGGTTGGGCTCGCAGGCCGTTTCGACGACTCGGGACGGGCATTCCCGGCGGATCTCTTCCCCGGTACCGTCGTCTCCGAAGGAATCCGGTTCGAGCTCGGTTCCAGTCGCGGCAAGAACGCGATCCGATGCGCGGAGCAGTTGGTCGCCCTCGACCCGGAAGGTGAACACGTGAACCGCCTCTACCTGCTGGCGGCGGCATCGGGAGAGCACGATGCGGAGGACGTGGAGTTCAGGCTGAACGAACGGGCGGAGCGGCGGATGGTGCCGTCGATTACAGCCCACGTCGGTCGCTGGTACGACGACGGACAGCGCGTCCGAGACGACAAGCCGATCTGGCGGACTCCCGCGGACCCGTACCTGAAATACGCGACGGTTGCGTGGCACAGCACGCACCTCTCCCTCCAGGACGCGGACTCCAAGCGCCGCAC
Source organism: uncultured bacterium (assembly GCA_965602415.1). GTDB lineage: Bacteria > Bipolaricaulota > Bipolaricaulia > UBA7950 > UBA9294 > JANQEA01. Next base: position 4,897 of record CBFCYU010000044.1, read on the forward strand.
TCAGGGGCGCGCCCAGTATCCGTATCCTCCTGGAAGTGGATCAGGCTGCTATCCCTGCGACCGATACAGCCTGCAGGCGAAGGACATGCTGCCCTACGAGTTTGGCTACATGTTTCTGCTCCGATACGATCTCGAGGGCAGCGGCCCGTGGACACTACAGCTTCCCGATGACGATCGGATTCTCGTGTTCGCGGTTACGTTGGCTCACAACGAGAACGACGACACGTTCGCGGCCGGGAGGCTGTACGACTAGGGGTGCATCATCGGACTGCAGCCGTAAGGGGGCTGCCAGACTGGGGCTCCCTGATGCTGACGGCCGTTGGATGGCATCGTGGGAAGCACACGATTCGGCCGATGTCACGATACTGAATCGGCGCCGGCTACTTAGCATGCAGGGAGGACCCGAGGTTGCCCTTCTCCCTTTGGATGGGAGGCTTCACCTCCGAATTCGCACTCCACGGGATCTCGGATTCGATGAAGGCGCGGATGTCTGCAAGCACAACGTCCCGGTCAATCTCGTTCTTCACGACGCCGTCGCTCGGAAGCTTCTCCTTCCCGACCTCGAACTGTGGTTTGACCGAGGCGACAACTGTGCCTCCAGGAACGAGGACTTCGGCGAGCGGCGGGAGGATCAGCTTCAGCGAGATGAACGACACGTCGATTGTGACGATCCCGATTGACTCGCTGACGTCCTGCGGTTCGATGTGTCGGGAGTCAGCCCCCGCTGCAAAGGCGACGTCTGAGGAGCAGCATTCCGCGTGCCCGGGTCTCGGGACTTCGTGATATCACCCTCGCGCGTCGAGGCGTCGACTACGGCATGGAGTCAGACGGGATAAGGAGGAAGCTGTACTCGCCTGGGCAGACGCCTCCGAGCGTGTTTCCGTCCTCCTCCCCCGGGCCGGGCACGAGGTTTCCACTCCCTTCGACGACTCCCGAGAAGTGGTGAGCGGTGAACGAGGGATTCGCCGAGTCGCATTCCGGCACGTGGAAGCGAACGCCCATCCCATCGTTCCGAAGGATCTCGCAATCGGTCATCTGCAGTGCCGAGTTGTCCCAGAGCCGCAGGCCATCTTCTTGGTTGCCGAGGATTCGGCACGACAGAACCATGAGCTTCGTTCCTTCTTCCACGAACACGCCCGGTCCGCGGTTCCCCTCGACAGTGCAATCGGCGAGCGTGAGGTTTGAGGCGGCGGTCGCCCAGACGCCGGCTGTGAGGCGGAATTCCACGCCGGCGAAGTCGGGCATCCCGTTGCCGGCGATTCGACACCCGCGCAACTCGACGGTCGCAGTGTCCGCTACCGACAGGCCGAAAACGCCGTTCCCTTCGAGGGCGCAATCCTCCAATTGAACGTGTCCACCTTGGACCTTGATGCCGACGTTGCTGCAGTCGGCGATTGTCACCCGTGACAGAATAACGACCAGATCGGCCGAGCCTCGATTGCTGACCGTGATTCCGCTGTACCCTTCTGCGAGATGGACATCGGAGAGGCGTACGGTCACCGCGGAGCCCAAGGAATCGTCGGGCAGTGAGACGGCAAGCAGAGAGGCGTACGGCTTGCTCGGTATCACGAGTTCGATGGCTCCAACGCTTCCCGGCGATCGGGCCAGGGTCACGCTCTTGGAGATGACGATTCCTTCGTCCAGCTGATGCGTCCCCGGTTCGACGTAGATCGTTCCGCCGGGCAAGACAGCATCGATTGCATCGAGGATCGAATCACCAATCTGCACCCAGATCGTCTGGTTGGGGAGGATGGACAACGCATGCCGGAGCCCTCCGAGAGTATAGGTATCGTCCTCGGCCCCCATCGCGGCCGACAGGTACGAGTAGACGGTCTTCACATCCGCGGAAGGGCCGCCGGAGGACTGGATCTCATCGATCGATTGCTGCGCTCGTGTGATCGCAAGCGTCAGAAAGCTCGCAGCATACTCGATTGCGGAGCGCAGTGCTGACTGCACAGAGAGATCGAACGATGTTGCGGGTAGCTCCTCGAGGACCGATTCCAGGTGCTCCAGGATGCCAGTCTCGGTGCAGGAATCGGGCGGAGCGCCCTCTCGACCTGCGAGCAGACAGATGACCTCTTGTAGGTTCACCGCCATGTCAGCGGTGCTCGGGCTCAGGATCGCGGCTTTCGTGAGGAACAGAGCGAGCTCGAGCGATTGAGTTGCCGTTGACAGCCTCTCCAGAATCAGGCTTTCGTCCGCGGGGGCCGAAGCGCTCGCCAAGCCGAGGCCGATCAAGAGCACGACGGCCAGGATCAGGGGTCGAGCGAGTGCCCATGATGCGTTCCTATTCATTCGTTCCTCCCTCCCTTGTCTCTCTGGAGTGCGGTGTGGAGGCTCGACGGCCTCGTCTTGATCGATCTCCTTGCAGCAATGGGTTCCGGCTCAAGGAGCCTGTACCCGAATCCCTTGACGTTGTCGATGCACTTCCCCGCGCCTGGCTGCACCGAGTTCATCCGGCTCCGCAGCTTGTAGACGCACTGGCGGACGTCGTTTGAATCGGCATACGCCGATTCGGGCCAGAGCCTTGCGACGATCTCGTGATCCGAGACGACTCCCCCCCGGTGTGCCGCGAGCAGTGTGAGGAGTTCGTACTGCTTCGGAGTGAGTTGGATGGGCCTCCCGTTGAGTGCGATTTCCACGGAGGCGGTGTCAATCGTCAATCCGCCGTGCTTCAAGATCGCTGTTTCGCGTTCTACCGGGCTCTCGCTGATGCTGGATCGCCCTATCAGAGCGAAGAAAGCGACGATGCAGCACGCGATCCAAGCGAGGGCACCCATTCCGGCGGTCCGGAGATACACCGCGGCGACGCGGGCCCTTGCGAAACTGATGTCGATCCCAGCTCTCACATAGCCAGTGCTCGACGAAACGCTGTCGATAGTCAGCGGGGACAGCGTATCCACATACCAAATGGAACGATCGCGGTGGAACCGCCCCGAGGGCTCCGAGAGCGGGTCGGATGATCGCCGAAGCGGTGGCGAGCCTTGCCACGATGTATCGATCCGCTCGACGAGGGTCGTATCCCCTTGAACGACCTCGACATAGAGGGAGCTTCCCGAGAGCATCAAGTCGGCGACGCGTGATACCGTGTCCAGATCCCCCCTCGATATCCACGCTCCCGTGGCTTGTGCGAACGCTTCCACGGTCGACAGGGTCTTCCTCTGCGTGTCTGTGATAACTGCGTGGCGAGCCCGCAAGGCGAACGTGAGAACGATGGCGACGGTGAGGACGGCCGAAATGGCGACAACGAGGACAAAGCGGGCTCGCAGGTTCGTCGGTCTCACCTGTCTACGTTACGGAGGCGGGCAGGAAGTTACAACGGGGTGCCATGCAGTAACGGAAAGGTAACGGGGCGATCGATGGCTGCTTCCGCTTGGGGCTGCATCCGCCTGCCGACGGTATCGGCGCCGCGCCTCGAGGTATCCCTTCGCGGCGCCGCCAAGGAGCTAGCGTAGCCGGATCGTCGGGTCGGCTGTGACGAGAAGGATGTCGGCGATCAGATTGCCGACAATCAGAAACGTGCCGTAGAACAGAAGGGCCGCCGTGACGACGTGCTGGTCCTGATACTGCACGAAATCGAGTAAGAACTGTGCGAACGATGGAATATCGAAGAGCGCGGAGACGATGATTGTGTTCATCAGCACCATCGGGAGCATCACCCCGAACGAGCTGATGAGCGGGTTGAGCGCATTCCGGAGCGCATGGCGGAAGATGACGCGAAGCTCCGAGCTGCCCTTCCCGCGAGCGACGGCGATGTAGGGCGCCTCCAGGCTCATCCGCATGATCCGGACCACGGTGACAAAGATCGGGGCACCGACGATGATCCAAATCGGCAGCAGGTGAAGGATGCAGCTGCCGAACTTCGCGAGGCACATCGGCACACCGACGAACCGCCACCCGCACATTCCCCAGAGGCCCGCGCCGACCATCAGCGGGTCGATGAACTTGTAGATGAACCAATGGATGAGGATTCCGGTGATGTAGGTGGGGACCGACAGCACCGGATATGTGAGGAGGCCGAACAACAGATTGGCGCGGGGGCCCCGCAAACGGGCCGAGAGCACCCCAACAGGTATTCCCAACAGCCATGCGACCACCATTGACGTCACCGACACGATCAGGCTGACCTCAACCGGCCCCCCACGGCGGAACAGGAACGGAGCAACGGGTCCATCGGTCTTGAAGGAGAGCCCGAGGTCGCCGTGGAGGATGACCCCCTCGAACCAGATCCAGAACTGGACGAAGAACGGCTTGTCGAGCGCTTTCTCCGCACGCAGCATCGCTGGGATCTCCGGATCGAGTCCGAACGCCCGGACCGCCCAGTCCAGCGGAGTGTAGAAGTCACCTGGCAGCATGCAGATGACGCCAAACGAGACGAACGCGATACAGGCGAAGACGAAGAACGAGAACAGGACGCGCTTGATGAGATACGGGATCATCGTGCCCCGATGGCGGGAATGCCGAGCAGTGCCTGATGCACCCGCCCCTCCTTTCAGCCCTAGGCTGGCATGATTCCGATCTGCGTAGTGCGAGGATGCTTGATCGCGACGTCTCGTGCGATCGCCCGCGAGTTACGACCGAGTCACGTCCGCGTTACGGTCGAAGCGGCAATCGGCTGAGATGCGATCGTGTGGGCGACGTCATACGGGACCGGTAGGGCGGGCGCATACCTTGGCACTTGGCACCACGTCCCTCCGCGACGAGGAGCTGAGAGAACGCAGCTAGGCAGCGTCCTCCTGGGGCGGCGAGCTTCTTGATCTGAAGTGAAACAAGTGTTCCAGGTTGCCCTTCTCGCCTTGGATCGGTGAAGGCATCTCGCCGGCGAGGCTCCACGGGGTGTCGGTTTCGATGAAGGCTCGGAGATCGGCGAGAACGGCCTGCCGATCGGCCTCCTTCTTCACCACGCCGTCCGGTGGGAGCTTCTCCTTCCCGACTTCGAACTGGGACTTGACGAGCCCGATGATCTCAGCACGCTCACCCACGACATCGATGAGTGCGGGGAGGATCAGCTTCAGTGAGATGAACGAGACGTCGATCGTGACGATATCGATTGGCTCGCCGATGTCCTGCGGTTCGAGGTAGCGGGCGTTCAGTCCCTCGCGGACGATTACGCGGTCGTCACGCCGCAGATTCGGGTGGAGCTGGTCGTGGCCGACGTCGATGGCGTAGACCCTCGAAGCTCCGTGCTGGAGGAGGCAGTCGGTGAAGCCGCCGGTTGAGGCGCCGACATCGAGGCAGACCTTGCTCTTCGGATCGATCCGGAACTGCTCGAGTGCCGCTTCGAGCTTCTCGCCCCCGCGGCTGACGTACTTCTCGAACGAGAGGATCTCGATCTCGGCTTCGGGATCGATCGGATGTCCCGGTCGGGTGAGGATGTGACCGTCGACCTTCACCCGTCCGGCCTCGATCATCCGCTGGGCGCGCGAGCGACTCCGGATCAGGCGACGCTGCTTGATGACCTTGTCGAGGCGCTCCCTCATCCGGCGGTCGCGGCCACCCGCTGGCGCTGTTCGGTAAACGCCTTCAGACCGGCCTTGAGGATCTCAACGGCGCGGACCAGCTTTGGCTCCTCGAGGACGTAGGCGATTCGTACTTCGTCGTGCCCCTTGCCTTCAGATGCATAGAAGCCGGCGCCCGGCGCGACCATTGTCGTCTCGCCGTCGAGGTTGAACTCGTTGAGCATGAACTTGACGAACTCCTCGGAGTCGTCGAGCTGCGGGAACTTGACGAAGATGTAGAATGCGCCCTCGGGCTTCCGACAGACGGCTCCGGGGATTGTCTGGAGCGCGTCGAACAGGGTGTCTCGTCGCGAGTGAAACTTGCGGCGCATCTCCTGGATCTCGGCAGGGTAGCCGGGATCGTTGAGGAACGAAACGAGCCCAAGCTGTTCGAACGTCGGTGCGGACAGGCGGATCATGCATAGCTTGTTGATCGAGGTGATGACGTCGGGGTTGCGACTGGCGACGCAGCCGATCCGCGCTCCGCAGGCGGACAGCCGCTTGGAGATCGAGTCAACGAGGAT
>CBFCYU010000045.1:0-10894 GCA_965602415.1 uncultured bacterium
AGCGCTTCGAGCGCTGACAGGTCGACGGCGGTCGCTTCACCGAATCCTCCCCGCATCCCCATGAGGCCGCCCATCATCCCGCCGGGCCGGCTACCACCTTGTTGTCCGGGCGCACCCTCTCCGCCGACTGTCCCTTCGCCAGCGGGGAAGACAATGACCGTGTTGTAGCCGATCGTCTCGAACTGCTGCTCGACGGCGCGCTGCATTCCTTCGCCGATCGCAATCAGCGCAACGACCGCAGCGACGCCAACGACGATCCCGAGAACCGTCAGCCACGAACGGAGCGATCGGTGTCGGAGGCTCTTCATCGACAGCCGCAGATAGTCCCGGATCATCGCCGATCACCCGCCTTCTCTACTCCTTCCGTGTTGCCTCCAGCGGAAGGAACGCTTGTCGTTCCTTCTGCTACGTGTTCACCGCCGTTTGCTTCAGCAGAACGAACGTCTATCACGGCTTCCCTTTCCTCACCATCCACGGGAAGCGCCTCTGGAGCGCTTCCCTTCACGTGTTTGCCTCCGGCAAACACGCAGCCGTCCCACAGCCTGATGATCCGCTCGGCGTGACTCGCCAACGCCATGTCGTGCGTCACCAGAACGATTGTCGTTCCTCGACTTCGATTGAGGGACTTCAGCAGATCGATGATCTGCTCGCCGGTTTTCGAATCGAGATTCCCGGTCGGCTCATCGGCAAGGATCAGATCCGGGTCGTTGGCGAGTGCGCGGGCGATCGCCACACGCTGCTGCTCCCCGCCGGAGAGTTCGCTCGGAAGGTGGTTCATCCGTTTGGTCATTCCGACGAGCTCCAGCAGTTCGCGCGCCCGTGCTCGCCGCCGCCCACGCTCCACGCCCTGGAACATCATCGGCAGCTCGACGTTGTCGAGCGCCGAGAGCGTCGGCATCAGACTGAACATCTGGAAGACGAACCCGACGCGCTTGCCCCGCAATTCGGCCAGACCGTTCGAGTCGCAGTCCGCGACGTCCTGGTCTCCGTGGAGAATGCTCCCCGCGCTCGGCTGGTCGAGCGCGCCGATCAGATACATCAGCGTGCTCTTCCCCGAGCCGGACGGCCCCATGATCGCGACGAATTCGCCGTCCTCGATCGCCAGATCCACCCCCCGCAGGGCGTGAACCTCGGTTGCGCCCATCACGAACGTCCGTGACGCGCCCTTCGCCGTGATCATCGTACCTCCCTACAGCTCGTGTCTGAACTCGACCAACCGGACGAGGTAGTCCTGCTCGCCGTCGACCTCCCGCATCATGTAGACGGGGAAGAGCAGAAGCGCCTCAACCTCCGGATCGGCGAACCCCATGATCACCCGCTGGCTCGGATAGCTCGGGTGAAGATACGTGCCCATCACGACCTCGATCCCGGCGATCGTCTCGACGTCTCCAGTGATCAGTCGCGCACCGTCCGGTAGGTAGTAGTTCTGGTTCGGCTCGACGATCACCTCGCGATCTTCGAGCGTGTTCAGAGGCGTGAGATCGATGTTCGGATTCTGCTGATCCTCATCGTACCGCGCTCCGGCCGTCCCCGCCGCTCCGCTCCGGCCAAGCCCGGACTGAACGTCTCCGGTATACAACACGGGGCTGTGGATCGTCTCGGTCATGCTAAAGTGGTCGCCCACGGGAACGACCTCGATCGTGTACGTTCGAATCGGCGCGTTCGGACCGTTCTGCATCTCAAAGACGGTGTACAGTGATCCGCCCGGGTAGTTCCCGAGGCCGAAGATCCTCCCCCCGAACTGCGCCGCGCCCTGTGTTGCGACGACCGATACCAAGCCGCCGGCCAGCATCAGCGCGACGGCCAAGCGGTAGAGATTCTTGTGTTTCATCTTGCGCCTCCTTGCTGCGAGCCTCTCACGACGATTCGAAGTGCAATGCCATTCAGGACTACTTCGGTGAGGATGATACAGCAGCGGCGTGTTCGACTTCGTCCAGAGTTGTGGCAGGAATGTGAAGGCGTCGCCCACCTACCACGGATCAGGCATTGCCCAAAGAAGAGGCCAACCTTCGGCGGACTGCGCGGAACCGTTCGACGTCAATCGGTACACTACCCCCTCTAAGGAGGGACCATGACGAAGGCCCGAATCACCGTGATCAAGAAGGCGTTCCACAAGGATGTCATCGACGAGTATCTCCCAAGGCTGAGCGCCGAGGCCGAGAGCTGCCCGGTCTTCGAGGAAGGACAGACGTTCGTCGTCGACGGCCCGTTTCCGGCCAAGCCGGACGGATTCTGCGACTGGGCGTGGACGGACATCCACAAGGTCGTCGCACTGACGATGATGGGCGCGAACCCGACACCGGGAACCGAGTTCACCTGCTGCAGCGACGGACTGCGGCCGGTCACCTTCCGGATTCAGCGGATCGAGGAGTAGCCGATGCCCAAGGCGCGCATCACGATACTGAAGCGAACGTTTCAACAGGACCTCGTCGACGAGCACGTTCGAGATGAGGCGTTCAAGGCCCAGTTCGGGATGTGCTCCGTCTTCGAGGAGGGGCAGACGTTCATCTCCGAGGACTGGCCGAGCAAACCGGACGGCTTCTGTGAACGGGCGTGGCCCAACATCTGTCATGAAGTGGCGATGGTGATGTACGGCGCGTCGATCCCGTGGGTCGCGGCCCCGGGATTCACCATCACCTGCTGCAACGACGGCCTGCGTCCGGTGATCTTCCTCATCGAGCGAGTCGGAGATGACAAGCTCGATGCAATCGAGCGGATCGACGACTGATCCGACGTCTCGCAAGGCAGCGGCCCGGGATCGAATAGAACTTCCAATCAATCGCTTGATGAGACCGGATGGAGCCACTCCGCGGCGGGCTGATCTCGCCAAGCAGGCGAAGACGGTTTCACCGCCCGCGTCGATCCGATACGATCGTCGCATGCCCAAGCGCCCGTATCGCTCTGACTTGAAGATCGGCCTCGCACTCGGCTCCGGCGGGGCACGCGGCGCGGCGCACACCGGCGTGCTGAACGTCCTCGATCGTGAGGGAATCCCGATCTCCTTTGTCTCCGGTTCGAGCATCGGGGCACTGGTCGGAGCGGCGTACGCCGTCGGTCTTCCGGTCGAGCAGGTCGAGCGCGAATGGCTCGTCACCGACGTACACCGGCTCTTCCGCAGCTTCCTGCCGACGTTCCCGCGGGCCGGCCTCAGCTCGGGGAGTGAGCTGAGTAAGATCCTCACCGACATCCTCGGGGACGCGCGGATCGAGGATCTTCCGATTCCGTACGCCGCCGTCGCCTGCGACATCGACACGGGCGAGACGGTCGTCCTCCGAGAAGGGCCGCTTGTCGACGCCGTCCGCGCCTCGACCGCGATTCCCGGGATTTTCCATCCGGTTCGACGGGGCAATCGGTTGTTGATCGACGGGGGTCTGGTCGATCCCGTCCCGATCAGGAGCTGCCGAGACCTCGGCGCTGACTTCGTCATCGCCGTCGATATCACGCCGAGGCCGGTCCCGACGACGGAACGCGGCCGAAACGTCTGGGATCGGATCGGCGACCAGCTCCACGAGGGGCTCACCCACCAGGCGTGGATTCCGAACAGTCTGACCGAACTCCTCGAATCGCTCTTCCGCGAGCGACCGGAGCGGCCGCTGCCCGGGCTGTACAGTATCCTCAACCAGTCGGTCTCGATCCTCGTGCAGGAGATCCTGCGGCAGAAGCTGGCGTCTCATCCGCCCGATCTCCTCATTCGCCCGGATCTCTCCATTTCATTCATGAGTTATCTGCAGGCTAAAGAAGGGATCGAGGCCGGTGAGCGGGCGGCCGAGGCCGCGCTCCCGGAGTTACGGCGGTGTCTCCAGCAGCGCCGCGGACGGCGGATCGATCGTGCGCCCCGGGCATGATCGGTTGTCGGGACGGGCGTCCTTGCGGCATCATCGTTCCACGAGGTGAGGCGATGAGCGACTGGAAACGAAGTGTGATCGTCTGGGCGGGAGTCACCATCGGGCTTGTCGTTTCGTTCGGCCTCACCGCCGAAGAGCAACCGGACGTCGTCGTCTTCTACCGCGAGGAGTGCAACGACTGCCGCCACATGGACGAGGTGCTCGACGATCTCCTGCTGCTCTACCCGGAGATCTACATTAAGCATGTCAAGGAGACGGAACCCGGGGCGGCCGATCTGATGTGGGCCTTGTCGGCGGAGTACGGGATCTTCCCAACGAAGTTCCCGGTCATTTTCGTCGGGAATCAGGTCATCGTCGGCGTCGGTCGCGACAGGGAGCTGCAGCTGCGTTCGGCCGTCCGGTCCTGCGTCTTCGATAGCTGCCCGTCGCCGTTGTCGCGACTGGAGCGGGATCCGTTCCCTCTCACGACCCTCGCAATCATGGCCGTTGTCGTTCTGACCGCTGCGATCCTGCTTCTATTCTAGAAGGGCGGCTTCGCCGCCGAGTGCGAACCCACGCGATGCATCATTGATGCTCTCCGTTCGTGCGAGCATCCCGGCACCCGCTACGTCCCCAAGCGCCCACCTGGACGGAGACACGCCGTTCAGGTAGCCTCGTCGACCGGAGGAGCGATGATCGCCGTAACGATCGACCGTATCACCATCTCGTATTCCGCGACCCCAGTCGTCTCCGACCTTTCGTGGGAGGTTCATGACGATCGGATCGTAGGCTTCGTTGGGCCGAACGGCTGCGGGAAGAGCTCGATTCTCAAAGCGATCGTTGGTGAGGTCTCTCCCGGCGGTGGGACGATCGCCCGTCGGACCGGCCTGACGATCGGCTACCTCCCGCAAACTCTCTCCTTCCCACCGGAGGCACGGGTTTTCGGCGCAGTACGCCAGGGAGCCGCCCAATTGATCGAGGTCGAGGACGCGCTCGCCCAGGTCGAGCGGCGCTTGACGGATCCGAGTGTCTACGAGGACGAGATCGCACTCGCAGCCGTCCTCCACGCGCAGGAGGAGCTTCTCGAACGGTACGACCGTCTCGGCGGTCCGGGGCTCGAAGCGAGGATCCGTTCCATTCTCCACGCCCTCGGCTTCCGCGAACCCGATTTCGACCGACCGATCGTCGAACTCTCCGGCGGCCAGCGGAAGCTCGTCGGCCTCGCCGCTCGCGTGGTCAGCCGGCCCGACGTCCTCCTCCTCGACGAGCCGGACAATCACCTCGATCTCGCCGGCAAACAGTGCCTGGAGCAGTTCCTGCGGGCGTACCCCGGCGGAATCGTCCTCGTCTCCCACGATCGCTACCTCCTCGATCTCGTCGTCGACGAGATCATCGAACTCGAGGGCGGAACGCTGACGCGATTCGTGGGCAACTACTCCGAGTACGCAGTGGAGAAGGAACAACTGCGCGCGCGTCAGGAACAACGGTACGCCGACCAGCAGAAAGAGATCCGTCGTCTCGAGCAATCGGCCAAGCGCCTGATGACCTGGGGCGCGGTGTACGACAACGTCAAGTTCATCAAGCGGGGACAGGCGATCCTCAAGCGTCTCGAGCGGATGGACCGTGTCGAGCGTCCGCACCAGGAGCGCCGGATGCACCTCACGCTACCCGGTTGGCGCGGAAGCACCAAGGTCCTCGACATCCAGGGGCTCGCCAAGTCGTTCCCCTCCACGGCGCCCCCGGCCGAGGTCCACGAGGTTCTCGATGGCCTCGATCTGCTCGTTCGCCACGGGGAGCGCGTCGGATTGGTCGGCGCGAACGGCGCCGGGAAGTCCGTCCTCTTCCGGATCATCCTCGCTGAGGAGGAGCCGACGGCGGGATCGGTCGTCCTCGGCCCAAGCGTCCGAACGGGCTACTACGCGCAGGAGCACGAGACGATCGAGCCAGGCCGATCGCCGATCGACCACCTCCGCTACGCTGCGGGGATCTCGGAGGACTCGGCGATGAAGACGCTGCTGCGATTCGCGTTCACCTACGACCAGGCGCGACGACCGGCGGGCGACCTGTCCGGAGGCGAGCGAAGCCGTCTGCAGCTGGCACTGATCGTGCGGTCCGGCGCGAACTTCCTCCTTCTCGATGAGCCAACGAACAACCTCGACATCCGGTCGGCCGAGATCCTCGAGGAGGCGCTGGAGGCGTTCGAGGGCGCCGTCCTCACCATCTCCCACGACCGCTACTTCCTCGACCGCGTCGTCGATCGGATCGTGGACCTCGAAGGCGGATCTCTGACGAACCACACCGGCGGCTACAACGAGTACGCGGCCCACACGGGGAAGCTGCCCGAACGGGAGAGAGAACGTTGAGGATCGCACTGGTCTCCGACACGCACGTCCCGGCGTCTCTCGCCGACCTGCCGGAGGGACTTCTCGCGCACCTCGAAGGCGTCGATGCGATCCTGCACGCCGGCGACTTGGTCAGCCCGAGCGTCGTCGAGACACTGAGTCGGATCGCGCCGACGACCGCCGTCTTAGGGAACATGGACCCGCCCGAGGTCACGCGCACCCTCCCCGATCGCGCAACCCTCCGACTCGGCGGCCGATCGATCGGGCTGAAGCACGGGCATCAGCGCCACGCACTGCAGGATCGGTACATCGGCCTCGGCTACGACGCACCGGAGATGGAGCTGTTCTACCAGGCAATGGCCGCGCAGCTGCCCGACGCCGAGATCGTCGTTTTCGGCCATTTCCATGCGCCGGTCGTCCGGCGCTGGAATGACCGGCTGTTCATCAATCCGGGTGCCGTTGTCCCGACCCACGGCCGCTCGACGTTCGCGTTCCTCGAGCTTGGCGCGGAGGTCGATGTACAGATCGTCGAGCTGGCCGACGTAGTCTAGAACCTCTCCTTCCGGCTCCCTGTCAAGGCAAGGATGAACTTCAGGTGGTTTGGGGGGCCGGTCCACGGTAGACTATTCCATTATGGAATACAGAAGCCGCTCGCGAGGTCTGGCGGTCGAATGTGCCATCCTCGGTTTCTTGATCGAAACGCCGATGCACGGCTACGAGCTTCGCGAACGTTTGGCGCAGGGGCTTGGTGCGTTCTGGCGGATCGCCTCAAGTCAGCTGTACCAGGTCCTGCACCGCTTGGAGGAACTGGGGTGGGTTAAGTGCGCCGTCGAAGCCCATTCCGCCGGCCCGTCGCGCAACGTCCATCGAACCACGGAAGAAGGAAGTGCGGCCTTCTGGGACTGGGCGACGTCCCCGGTCCGGCACGCACGTCTGATCCGCGTCGAGTTCCTGGCGAAGATCTACTTCCTCCGTCGACTCGCGCCGAACCGGCTCCTCGGGCTCGTTGAGGAGCAGATCGCGGCGTTGCGAAAGCTGGATGGTCACCTGAACAGACGGTCTGCCATCGAGACCGACGACGCCGGGCTCGGCACGTTGGCCCTCACGTTCCGCCGAAGCCAGATCGCGTGCACGATCGGTTGGCTGGAACAGAACAAACGCCGTCTTCTGGAAGGGAAGGAGAGCGAATGAGAGAAGTGATCCGCGGGTTGATTTGTGGGGCTGTGGTCGTCGCGCTCGCGGGAGCGGTCGCTGCTGACAGCGTGGTCGAGATCGTCGATCAGACAGGCTCAACAGTGCAGGTTCCTCAACCGGTCGAGCGACTTGTCAGCGTCTACGGAGCGGGGACGTTCTACGTCTACGCGCTCGGTGCGGCCGATCGGCTGGTGATGGCGTGGTACATCGGCGTGAAGGGGATCGCCAGCGCGTCGGAGGCGATGTTCCGCCTCGAACCGCGTCTGGAGGATCTCCTCGCGTTCGGCGACCCGAACGTCGAGGAGATCGTCGCTCGGAACGCGCAGCTGGTCCTCGTCGATGGCTCACGGCACGCCGCGTTCGCCGTGCAGATGGCCGAGCTCGGTGTCCCGGTCGTCCAATACCTCGTCGAGACGCCCGACGCGCTGAAAGCGGCCGTCCTGCTGACCGGCCAAGCCCTCGGCCCCAAGGCGTTGGAGCGGGCGAACGTCCTCCTCAATGACTACGACCGCATCTTCTCCGCCGTGGCGTCGGATCTGGAGAGCCTCGCTCCGGACGAGCGGGTCCGCGTCCTCTTCCTCGGGACCGATCCGTTGCAGGTCGCCAGCGGGGGCATGTACCAGACGCACCTGATCGAGGCGGCCGGGGGGATCTCCGTGTCGCAGGAGCTGGCCGGCTACTGGAACGAGGTCAATCTCGAACAGATCCTCCTGTGGGATCCCGACGTGATCCTCATTCCCCCGTACGGTCCGGTTCAACCATCCGACGTCCTCGAGGACCCCGACTGGGCGGCAATCGGTGCCGTGCGGAGTGGGCGCGTTCACCGGATGCCGCGGGTGATCGCCCCGATGGACACGCCGGTCCCGGAATCCATCCTCGGCGTCGCCTGGATGGCGAGCGCCTTCTATCCGGACCTCATCCGACTCGATCTCGGGACCGAGGTCGACCGCTTCTACGCCTTCTACTACAGCTACGACCTCACCGAGACCGAACGGGAGCATCTGACGAGCCGATGAGCACATCGCGCCGGCGGACATCCTGGATCCTGCTTCTCGTCCCGCCGGCCCTTCTCCTCGCCGCGCTTCTGATCGGGCGCTACGGCGTGCGGCCGGACGAGGCGTTCCGGGCGCTGTTCGGGGTCGACGGAACCTCGGACATCCTGCGTTCGCTGATCCTCCGCGTCCGTTTGCCACGCGCGCTCGCCGCTGCCTGCATCGGCGCGAATCTCGCCGTCTGCGGCGCGGCGTTTCAAGGCCTGTTCCGCAATCCACTCGTCGACTCGCGAATCCTCGGGGTCAGTTCCGGCGCCGCGTTCGGCGCGGCGCTCGCTCTGCTCTGCTCCGCTGGCGCCGTGGCGGTCCAAGGTTCGGCGTTCGCGTTCGCGCTCGTCGCCGTCGGGCTCGTGGTTGTTGTCGGTCGGCAATTCGGCTCTTCGACGCTCGTGATCGTCATCGGCGGAATCCTGGTCAGTGCGCTGTTCAACGCCCTCCTCGGTCTGATCAAGTACGTCGCCGATCCGCTGAGTAATCTGCCTGCGATCACCTACTGGCTCCTCGGCGGCCTGAACGGAAGCCGCTGGGCGATCCTCCCGCCGCTCCTGGTCATCACCGGCCTTGGCCTTGCTTTCTTCATTCTCGTCCGATGGCGCCTGAATCTCCTAACCCTCTCCGACGCCGAGGCGTCGACACTCGGCGTACGCATCCACCCGTTGAGGATCGTCGTGATCGTCGTCGGGACGGTGATGGTCGCCGCGTCGGTGGCAATCGGTGGGATGATCGGGTGGGTCGGACTCGTCGTTCCGCACGTCGCTCGGGCGTGGGTCGGACCGGACCACAAGGCGCTGATCCCCGCCTCGGCCGCGATTGGCGCGGCGACGCTCCTGATCCTCGACACGGTCGCGCGGACGGCCCTGCCAACTGAGATCCCGCTCGGGATCCTCACCGGACTGATCGGCGTCCCGGCCTTCTTCGCGCTGTTCCTGCGATTCCTCCGAGCGAAGGGTGAGGCGCGATGAGACTCATCGCCGACCAGATCCACTATGCTTATCGTCCCGGGAGCGACGTCCTCCGCGACGTCTCGCTCGCCGTCAGCGGGGGGCAGGCCCTCTTCGTCCTCGGGGCGAACGGATCGGGGAAAACGACACTCCTCGACTGCCTGAGTGGGATCCGGACGCCGCGATCGGGTCGGGTCGCCGTCGACGGGATTCGCCTGGCGGGCCTGAGCGCCCGCGATCGCGCGCGTCGGATCGGCGTCGTCCCGCAGCTGCACGATCCGGTCTTCTCCTACACCGTCGGGCAGGCCGTCCTGATGGGACGCGCACCCTATCTCGGTCTGTTCGCCCGTCCCGGAAGGCATGATCTGGAGGCCGTCGCTCGGGCACTCGACGCGGTCGGTGCCACCGATCTGAGAGACCGCCCCTACACCAGGATCAGCGGTGGTGAGCGACAGCTGGTTCTGATCGCGCGCGGCCTCGCCCAGGGCGCTGGATGCTTGCTGATGGACGAACCGTCGGCTCACCTCGATCCGCATCACCAACACGACGTTCTCAACGTTGTCCGCCAGCTCGCGGATGAAGGGTTCTCGTTCGTCGTCACCTCACACCACCCGAACAACGCCCTGCTCTACGCCGACGAGGTCGTCCTCCTCGCTGATGGAGCCTCGATCGCGCGTGGCGCACCCGATACTGCAATCACCGAGGAGAGCCTGCGCGCCGCCTACGCGATGGAGTTCAACATCGTGCGCGACACCGAAGGCACCCGTGCCATCCTGCCGCGAGTGAGACATCGCGAAAGCGCGGTCTGAGGCGCGTCGGCTTGCGAGCCACGGCTACGGGAAGTCGTAGGTGCCGCCGATCCCAGCGGACAGGTCCCCGGCCCCGGTGAAGCTCCCCCAAGCGTAAACCGAGAGGCCGTCGAACCCGACTTCGACCTCGAACCGCTGCTCCGTCAGCCCGAACGGAGTCAGGTTGAAGTCCGTCTGAGCGGTCACGGTAACGGCACCTAGCTCGAGGGCCATGTCAAACCAGAACCATGCATCGACGGCCGGGACGACGAACGCTGAGACCCCGAGATCTGCCGTCAGTCCTCCGTTGTCCAGGTCCAGGTCGAAGGCGCGGATCTCACCACCGATCAACACGCTCGCTCCGAAGCCCGGAATACCGAGATCGAAGTCCGCCCACAGGGAGAGGATCCCGTAGGATGCGTCGACGTCGAGCGACAGCGTGGCGTTGAACGCCGGATAGACCTCGGAGAGAAGAGTCGCGTCCGCAGAGATCGCGAGCACGCCCTGTGCAACGTCAAAGAGCCCGACGCCAGCGTAGAAGTCAAGACCGCCAAAGGCGAACGGATAGACGTCGATCATCACGGTCCCGCCGAGGTCGACCGGACCGAGCGAGTGGTCGACGGCCAGCGTCTCGCCCACGTTGAATCCCGGTAAGACGGTGACCTCGGTCAGGCTCCCGATGTTGAACCCGCCCACGTTCCAGTCGAGATCAAGCCAGACATCTGTCGAGAACCCTGGCAGGAACGCCGCTTC
>CBFCYU010000046.1:0-10748 GCA_965602415.1 uncultured bacterium
GGACAGCCGGAGCGAAGCGAAAGAGCGAGGGAGTCGGACGCTCGCGCGTCGAACTCGAGGATCTCCTCGTGAGCGTCGCGAAGGAAGATCGATGCGAAGTACGTTCCATCCTGCACGGCCTTGATAACGACCTTCTCGACCCGCGCCTCGAGATCCTCGATCATCTTCTTCATCAGGACATGCGTTAGCGGACGTGGAAACTCCTCGCTCTGGAGGCCGAACGCGATCGATATCGCCTCCGCGTCGCCGATCCAGATTGGCAACGCCTTCCGAGACAGACGGTCCTTCAGCAGGACAACAGGCGTGTTGTTTGAAGGGTCGACCAAGAGTGCTTTGATGACGACCTCGCGCATTTCCGCCCTCCTTTGAGAGAACCCCACCGGATTCGGATTATACCGTTCGAACGAGGCTCAGCCAACACCGCCCCGGTTGGTCCGCCCCAGATCATGGGATACACTCCCCGACTGGGACCCGGAGGGAGGAAGCGTGTGCGGGATCATCGGCTACATCGGGAGGGAGAGCGTCGTTCCCCTGCTCGTCGAGGGGCTCAAGCGCCTGGAGTATCGCGGGTACGATTCGGCTGGAATCGCAGTCCTGGATGAGAAGAGGATCGTCCGATTCCGCCGCGTCGGCAAGGTCCGCGAGCTCGATGAGAACCTTCGCGCGGAGACCATCGGCGCGACGACCGGGATCGGACACACTCGTTGGGCAACGCACGGCAAGCCGACCGAGGAAAACGCGCATCCCCACTTCGATTGTCGCGGAAGAATCGCAGTCGTCCACAACGGGATCATCGAGAACTACCTTCCGATCCGGGAGCGTCTGATCTCCGACGGGCACCGCTTCAGTTCCGAGACCGATACCGAGGTTCTCGCCCACCTGATCGAGGCCCACTTCGACGATGACTTGCTGGCAGCGGTCACCGCCGCAGTCGCGCAGGTTGAAGGTGCATTCGCTCTCGCCGTCCTCTGCTCCGATGCGCCCGATCGGCTCGTCGTCGCGAGGCGGGGGAGCCCCCTCGTCCTCGCGAGTGACGACACCGGTTCCTTCGTCTCGTCGGACATCCCCGCCCTGCTCGGGCGGGCCGCATCGGTGCAGTTCCTCGACGACGATGAGGTTGGCGAGCTGACCGTCGAGGGGTTCCGGATTTTCGATCTCGACGGCCACGAGATCGAGCGTCCACCACATCGCGTGACCACGGATCTCGTCGCCATCCAGAAGGGTGGGTACAAGCACTTCATGCTGAAGGAGATCCACGAGCAAGCTCGATCGGTCGGGGAGACGATCCGCGAGAAGATCGGTGTAGAGGACCGACTGGTCAGCCTCCCTCTCGTAAAGGACCGAATCGACGGGTTCGATCACGTCTACTTGATCTCCTGCGGCACGGCGTTCCACGCCAGCCTGGTCGCCGAGTATCTGTGGGAGACGATCCTCCCCGTTCCGATCCAGGCGATGATCGCCTCCGAGTTTCGCGCGCGCTCACCGCATCTGTCGCCCCGGACCCTCGTCGTCGCCGTGTCACAATCCGGGGAGACGATCGACACGTTGATGGCCGTTCGAGACGCCAAGGAGCGCGGCGCGCGCATCGTCGCGCTGGTGAACAACGAGCAGTCGGCGATCGATCGTGAGGCGGACGCCGGCACCTACACGAGGGCCGGGATCGAGATCGGCGTCGCCGCAACGAAGACGTTCACCGCGCAGATCGCCGCGTTGGGCCTCCTGGGGATTCACTTGGCGCTCACGCACTTCGACCTTCCGCTCCAAGAGGCGCAGGCCGAATTGGATCGCCTCGCCCTCCTGCCCGGGCGGATCACCGAAGTGCTTCAGACGGAAGGTCGGATCGACGACATTGCCGAGCGGATCCACCGCGCCCGCGACGTTCTCTACCTGGCCCGCGGAAACCTCTTCCCAATTGCCCTCGAGGGGGCCCTCAAACTGAAGGAGATCTCGTACATCCACGCCGAGGGATATCCGGCGGGGGAGATGAAACATGGGCCGATCGCCTTGATCGATGACGGAACACCGGTTGTGATCCTCCTGTCCAGGGGGACCGCGTACGAGAAGGTGCTCTCCAACATCGAGGAGGTCAAGGCGCGGAATGGCCTCGTGATCGTCGTCACCGACGTTCCCGACGAACCGGCGCTCGATCGCCTCGCCGATTTCGTCCTCCCGGTCCCGGCGGTCGATGGGATTTCGCGCCCGATCCTGTTCGCTGTTCCGCTCCAGCTGCTCGCGTATCACGTCGCCGTCCGGAGGGGAACCGACGTCGATCAGCCGAGAAACCTCGCGAAGACCGTGACGGTGGAGTGATCCGCATCGCCACCGTCCGTGGGGTCTCCAGAGCATTTCATCGCGCCGCTCGCCGTCGCCGGGCTCGATGAAATCGCTTGAACCTCGGCGCTGTACGCCCCGCTGACGACAAGCAGGCCTCATAGAGCTGAATCGTACGATCGGTGTAGCTCTGCACCGACATACACGCCGCGGCCGCCTTCGCACCGGAGCTGAGAGAAGCGTACGCCTCTTCGTCGGACAAAGCGTCGATCGCTGCCCGCGCGAAGCAAGTCTCGTCCTCAGAGACCAGGTAGCCGTTGACGCCATCACGAATGACGTCGACGACTCCGAGCTCGCCAACGGCGACCGCCGGTGTTCCCCCGGCCATCGCCTCGACGAGCACCAGGCCCTGCGTCTCGGTTTTCGACGCGAACAAGAACAGGTCCGCCGCGTGATACAGGTCGACGAGCCGAGGATGATCGAGAAACCCGGTGAACCGCACCCCGGCCCGGATCCCAAGCGCGTCCACGTCACGCTCCATCCGCTCCCTCAGGGGGCCGTCTCCGGCGACGACGAGGATCGCGTCCGGCAGTTCCCGGCGGATCCGGGCGAATCCCCTCAACAGGAACAGGAGGTTCTTCTCCGCCGCTAGCCTCCCCGCGTAGAGGAGGAGCCGCGCCTCCCGAGGCACGTCTAGCTCCTCGCGCGGTACCCAGCAGGCGGGTCGGCCAAACAGTGGAAGATGCGGGCCGAGCGGAATCACGTGAATCGGACAGTCGACGCCGTACCTGATCAATTCGCTCTTGATCGCGGAGGTCGGGGCAGTCACCACAGTGCATCGGTTGCACAGCAACGCCGAGTACGCTTCGGCCGCCCGGACCGTCGGCCGGATCGGTCGTGGGATGTAGTGTCGATACTGACTCAGGTAGGTGTGATACGTCTGGACGTGCGGCAATCGATGCCTCGTCGCGGCGATGATCGCCGCGTAGGCGAGGGAGAAGGGTGTGTGACTGTGCACGACGTCTAGCGAGGCGAAGCTCTGAAACGCCTCCCGACAGTAGGGAACAGCCATCCGCGCTGTCTTGTAGCCGAAGACCGGCCCGGCCCGAAACCGGTACGTCCGATCGTCGTCGTCCGCCGCCCGCTCATAGCGCGGCGCGTAGACGTAGACCTCGTGCCCACGATGCTCGAGCTCTTCACGATACCACCGCACGGCCATGGTTACGCCGCTGATTTCGGGCAAGTACGCGTCGGTGAACAGCCCGACCCTCAAATCGCCCCCTCGCGCTCGTACACCCGCTCACCTCCGACGAACGTCATCTCCACCGTCCGCTCCTCGATCCGCTCGGGACGGAGCAACGGGTCTTCATCGAGGACCACCAGATCGGCGAGCATCCCCGGCTCGATCCTCCCCTTGATGTCTTCCTCGAATCCGAACCAGGCTCCTCCGGCAGTGTATCGCTCGATCGCCTCCTCGGCGGTCAACCGTTGATCAGGATACGGCCCGTTAGCCGCCCAGTGAAGACCATAGAGGGGAGAGACCGGCATCCCGTCGGAACCGAACGCAAGCGGCAGTCCCTCGTCGACGACGCGACGGAGCGGGTTGCTCGCACGGTCCCGCTCCGCGCCGAGCCGGTCGACATAGAGGCTCTCTGGGCCTGACCAGTTCCCGATGAAGTTCGGCTGCATGCTGACGCAGAGGCCGAGCTTCGCAGCGCGCGCGAGCTGCTTCTCCTGCGGGAGCTCGAAGTGCTCAATCCGGTGACGCAACGTGGGATCGGTCCCGACGGTCTCGTGCGCGTCGAGGACCTGTCCGATCGCACGATCGCCGATGGCGTGGACCACCGTCTGCCAGCCGGTGCGCTCGGCGTCGCGGATCATCGACACCAGTTCGGCGTCCTCATGGTTGAGCTCTCCGGTTCCGCCGCCGATGAACGGCTCGGAGACCGCGGCGTTTTGGGCCCCGATCGAGCCGTCGGCGAAGATTTTGATCCCTCCGAACCTCAGCCACGGATCGCCGAACCCGGTTGCGAATCCGACCGCCTTCACCTTGTCGAACGACGCGGCCTCGGGGCAGATCGTCACGCGCAGTCGCCGCTCCGCCCGCCGGCTCATCAGCGCCGGAACGTCCAGGAGCCGCGACATCGTGTGAACGGACGTGACCCCGAGGCGGTGACACAGACGTGTCGCGGCGGACAGAGCCTCGGCCGCCGTGATCCGATCCGGAACGATTCGAGAGAGCGTCTCGGTCACCGCCGCTTCGCGGACGAGGCCCGACTCACGATCGACGAGGCTCTCCGGTGCCGATGTGGGGAGAAGCTTGAGAGCCCGCGAGTTGACGGTCAGCAGGTGTCCGTCCATCCGGATCGCCAGGATCGGGCTCTCCAGTGACACGCCATCGAGTTCTCCCCGGACGAGGTACCGCCGATCCGACCAGCCGCTCTCGTCCCAGCCGTATGCGACGATCCACTCCCCGGAGCCGCGGGATCGCGCGGCATCGCGGAGAGACTCGAGAACGTCCTCGCGAGTCCGATTCGTCAGGTCGATCCGCCATCCGCTCTCCACCAGGCCCGTGTGCATGAGGTGTACGTGCGCGTCGACGAATCCGGGAAGAACCACCCGACCGCGCAGATCGATCCGCAGCGCGTCCCCTCCGACGTGCGACAGGAGCTCCTCGCTCCGGCCAACCGTCAGGATTCGATCTCCTCCGATGACCACGGCATCGAGGTCCTCGTGAGCGTGGATCGTTCCGCTGTGAAGGACGAGCGTCGCGCGCGTCATGAATGCATGCTCCTTGTTCTCTCCGTTCTCTACGCCGCGTGCGGCATACCGCGCCGTCCGTCAGATCGCCCGATCCTCATTGCTGGATGGCCAGTCCAGACGTGCTCGCGCCCGGGAAGCCCGTGATGCGGACACCGGTCAGCAGCCCGGTCGCGGGATCGATCTGGACGATCTCGTGGTTGTCGCGATCTACGACCCACGGGTACCCGTCGCACGAGTCCATCCCCGCGACAGGGAAGACCGATGGATCGACCGGGACCGGGTCCGTTTTGATCTCGAGCTGCACCCCCTCGAAGATGTTGATCGGTGGGTCGATCTCAATCGCGTAGAGAAGCTGCGTCTCCCCCTCCAGATACCACAGCAGACCGGACGCCTCGCCATTGTCCATCCAGCTCAGGCCCTGAAGGGATTGGAGGAACACCTCGTTGCCGATTTGCTGTGACGCACGGAAGTAGTTCGTTCCGAACGAATCGAGTACTTGGCAGTTGGTCGGGTTCAGGGCGTAGATCTTCCGGCTCAGGCCGTCGAGGTGCCAGATCCGTTTCGGTTCTAGCGCGCCGTAGGTGATATAGAGTGGATCCTGAGCCGGCGCGGTGTACTCCGCCGATACGGCACCGGTCGTCTGATCGATCCGTAGGAGCCGCTGGTTGCCCCCGTTGTAGCAGGCGACGAACATCCACGCTCTCCCATCGACCTCGGCGATCGCAACACCCTTCGGCTGGCTGACTGGCAGATCGAACGTCATCAGCACCGCACCGTCCATGTCCAGCTTGTAGACCCGATCGAGATTCTGGTCGCAGATCCAGACGGCCGGCTCGACGACGATCTCGACCGTCTTCGTGTCCGTCTTCCCGTCTGCGCTCCGGACGGTCAGGGTCAACGTGTACCTCCCGGCATGATCGTATGTGTAGGTCCCGCCCGATTCGTACCACTCCTCCCCCGTTCCAAACGTCCAACGGTACGTGGAGATCTCCCCGGGACAGGTCGAGCCGTCACCGGAGAATGTGATCTTCAGCGGGACGACACCGGCGGTCGACGAAACTCCGATCACCGCCTCCGTTCGCGAGAAGAACGTGCAACCCGCGATGATTGCCAGTAGGCTCACACCAACGATCAGTATTGCAGCCCAACCCTTCGTGTGCATGGCTCCTCCTTGTCGCCCTATTGTACAGTCGGTCTCGACCCCCGTGAAGGTTGACGCGGGTCGGGGTCGCTCCATCGGACCGCCGAGGCGGCTTTCACATTTCTTCCATTTTACTTTCTTCCTACCTCCATGGATTCTTCGCTGCGGTCGGCTACTCTATGCTCGTTCATTGGTTTTCGGCAATGTGAAGCTATCGTCCCAGAAAGACTCAGCTGATGAAGGGAGGGGGTGAACTCCGTGCCGAAGAAAGAGATCTTGGATAAGCTCTCGATCTACATCCCCCAGAAGAAGATGGAGGACAAGCCGGTCGAGCGGTTGATCAATCTCGGCGAGAAGCGTGATCGCTCGATCAACTACCTCGTCGTCGACGCGATCCTCCAGTACCTGGAGCGCGAAGAGAACAAGAGCTAGAAACACGAGGCTCGCGGAAACCAACCTCCTTCGCATAGTGACGGAGGAACGAGCGAGAGCGCCCTGCAGAATGACTGCCTGGGCGCTCTCGCATTCATTTGGCGATCGGGGACTCGCTTCGTGGACCCGATCCTGTATGATAAACGCCAACGGGTCTATCGAAGTGATCAACCAATAGCAACAGGGAGGACAAGTCGATGAAGCGACTCAGTATAGGAGGCATCGTCGCAGTTCTCTTCGCCTTGACATCACTCGCCCAGTCGGGCATCGACGTGGAGGGCGTTGCGAACGGGAAGACCGTGTTGTGGTTCTCTGGAACGGAAGTCACCGCCTTGATTGAGAGCGACTTCAGTGTGGACGGGTCGCTCGAGATTGAGGGAAGGACCGTCCCATTCATCGCGCTCGGGACGGCGTTCGGCGAAGGATTCGGCGACTCGGCCGCCATGACGCTCGATGTCTGGATCGTCATCGAGGCCTCCGGTGCGACGGACGATGGGGAACCGTTTTCGATTCGCGGCGGGATGGCCGGCTCCAGCGAGAACACCGATCTGTCCGGTAGCGCACTCGGTTCGGCGGCCGGGCCGTTCTTCGTCGTCGTTACGCTCGGCACGGATTCCTATCGAGCACTTGGGATGGCCGAGGGGAGCGCTGCCGGCGAGTTCGTCGTGCCTGACGATCCCCTCACGATGCAGATGGAGGGAATCGGCACGTACACCCTCGTCGGAGATCTCGTCGCGGACACCCCACCGACGGACGGGGAGGCCGGGCAGTCCGGCTACCTCGAGCACCTTCCTTGGGATCCGGCCTCGTGGCCCGCTGAGCTGTTCAGCAGACTGCTCGCGCTTCTCGACGCATCCCCCCCTTGCGAGCCGAGCGAGGAGCCGGAGGGCGAGCCAGCTGGCGATTGACCCATTGCTCTTCCGGCAGGGCGCACCGCAAATCGATCCTGTTCCGTCGCTGCCGCCCTCGGACCCAGGTCGTATCGTCGCGCCAGTGCCGCTCCTGAACACAAACCGTATAATCGCTCGTCATGCGAAGCCGAGAGAGCATCGAGCAGCACCTGCTCACGCGAACGAAGCCGTCGAAGTGGGGAACGCAGTCCGTCCTTCCGGACTACGAGGGATACTCGATCGCTGGCCTTCCCGCACTGATCGAACGCCTGTTCGACCTCGACGGTCGCGAGACACCGCTGACCAAGGTTGCTTCCGATCTCCCCGCCTACGATCACGTCGTCCTCCTGATCCTCGATGGGCTGGGATATCGGAAGACGGAATCGCTTTTCGACCGATTCCCTGATCTTGCTCTCCGTCTGCTCAGCCAGAGGGGTGTGTTCCTCCCTCTCACGTCGGTCTTCCCTGCGACGACGGTCGCGTCACTCGTTTCGATCAGCACGGGACTGACGCCGCTCGAACACGGGTTGGTTGGGTACCGCCTGTACCTACGCGAGACCTCGGCAATCACGAACATGATCCGCTTCGCAATGGTTGGGAACGGCCGAAGCGATGCGGCGTTCAGCGCCGGCCTCGATGTCGAGGCGCTCGTCCCCGGTCCGACCCTTCACAAACGATTGGACAGCCACGGCGTGCACGTGCACACCCTCCTCCCGCAGCACATCACCGGAAGCGGGCTGTCCCGTGCGCTCTTCAAAGGGAGTGCCCATCTTCACCCAGCAGCGGGCTTGAGCGACATGCTCGTGATGGCTCGCCAGCTCCTCGACAACGCCACGTCGAGGACCTTCCTGTCTCTCTACTGGCCCGGTCTGGACACGATTGCACACATCCGCGGTCCGGAGACCGACGCGTACCTCGCCGAACTGAGAGCGATCGACGACGCGCTCCGCAGGGAACTCCTCGGACGAGCCGGCAAGACCCTTCTGATCCTTTCGTCCGATCACGGGTTCGTGTCGATGAACCCGGACGATTACGTCCGTCTCAGCGACGTTCCAAACGTCGAGAGGGCGCTCCTCCTTCCGCCGGTCGGCGAGCCCCGCGCGTCGTACCTGTTCGTCCGTGAGGGAGAGAGGGAGCACGTCTCACAGGCACTGAATCAGCGGTTGAAGGATGGGCTCGTCTGCGTCGACTCGCGTGCCCTCCTTGAAGACGGCCTCCTCGGCGAAGGGTCACCCCATCCCGAGGTCGCCGGTCGAATCGGAGACCTCGCCGTCGTCGCCACCGGGCGCACCGGAATCTTCCATCCGTATCAGGATGCGGTCCTGCTCCGTGGGATGCACGGCGGCCTGACGGAAGAGGAGATGCTGGTCCCGTTCATCGCGAGTCCACTCTGACGAAAGGAGACTCGATGGTCTACATCGGAAGAAGCCAAGACGTCAAAGCGCGACTCTACCACGACGGTACGAGCGTGCGCGACGCGGAGAAGCGGGTCCTCGTCGGGCCGGACGAGAACGCCCCCAACTTCTCGATGCGCAAGTTCACGATCAAGAAGGGCGGGTGCAGTCCGTACCACACACATCCCTGGGAGCACGAGGTCTACATGCTCGGGGGACAGGGCGAGATCCGATTCGCCGGTGGGAGCCAGGCCGTCGAGCCGGGCCACTTCGCATTCGTCCCCCCGAACGAAGAGCACCAGTTTGTCAACTCCGGTGACGGCGTCTTCGAGTTCCTGTGTATAGTTCCGCTGGCCGGGGAAGACGGATAGATGACGAAGCGCGTCGTCGTCTGCCTCAGCGGCGGCGTCGACAGCACCGTCGCCGCCCATCTACTCAAAGAGCAGGGGTACGACGTCGCCGGGATCACGTTTTGGTTCTGGTCGTTCCCCGGTGCGCCCGATTACGCCGGGAAGACGAAGTGCTGCTCCCTCGACACCGCGGCCCTCGCTGCACGCGAGGTCGGCATTCCCCATGAGGAGATCGACGCCAGCGAGGCGTTCTACCACCTCGTCCTGGAGGACTTCATCGCGAGGTATCGCAACGGCGAGACGCCGAACCCTTGCGGGCGATGCAATCGCCATCTCCGGTTCGGTCTGGCGCTGGAGTACGCCGCGGAACACGGATACGACTTCGTCGCAACCGGCCACCACGTGCGGTGCCTCCGAGGACCGAACAACACGCTCTCTCTGCGCAGGGGGGCCGATCCGAGCAAGGACCAGACCTACTTCCTCTACGGACTGTCGCAGGGCGATCTGGACCGCCTCCTCTTCCCTGTCGGCGGAATAACGAAACACGAGGTGTACGCGATCGCCCGCGAACGCGGGCTGGCGTGCGCCGAGCTGGCGGAGAGCCAGGATCTCTGCTTCGCCGTAGCCGGACGGACTTCGTTTCTGTTCGCCCAGGCCGACCTGCGCCCCGGACCGATCCTCGACCCCGCCGGCAACCGGCTCGGAACCCACGAAGGGTTGCCGAACTACACCATCGGCCAGCGGCGCGGACTCGGCATCCCTTCCGATCGTCCGCTCTACGTTGTCGGGATCGACCCGGTGCACAACACGCTCGTCGTCGGAGAAGAGGATCGGCTGTTTCGAAGAGAGCTCCGTGTGGCCGACGCGAACTACCTCTCCGGACACCCGCCGGAGGATGGATCTCAGTTGGACGTCAAGATTCGCTACCGATCGCCGGCCGCCGGCGCCACGTTCCACAGGGATCTAGGCCGGCGCTTCGGGCTCACATTCGATGAGCCTCAGCGCGCAATCACTCCGGGGCAGTTGGCTGTGCTGTACGACGGAGACCGTTTGCTCGGCGGCGGAACGATCGTGAAAGGCTAGCGCAGATCCGGATTCCACCGCATTGCCAGGTATAATCCGAGTCTGGAGGGGTGGGTGAGCGGACGAAACCACCGGTCTTGAAAACCGGCAGGCCCGCAAGGCCTCGCGGGTTCGAATCCCGCCCCCTCCGCAGCGCGTTCGCTTCGCAAATGCGGGCGAGTTCGTGCAGAGCACGAACCCGTAGTGGATGACGTATCGCTGTTGCCCTCTTCATCTCGACTCGGTAGAATGCCGCTCTGGAGAGGTAGTCAAGTGGTCCAAGACACCGGTTTGCTAAACCGGCGAGGGGTTCACGCTCCTCCGCGGGTTCGAATCCCGCCCTCTCCGCAGCCTGCGCGTCTGCATGCAGACGCGTGCGAGTTCGTGCAGATCCAGAACTGCGTAGTGAGACGCAACCGGGAGTTACGCGAACCGGAACCCCTAC
>CBFCYU010000047.1:0-10694 GCA_965602415.1 uncultured bacterium
TCCTCGTCGGTCACGCCGAGATGACGCGCGATCTCGAGGCCCTTGATTCTGCCGGAGAATATGGCCGCCGACGCCTCGGCGATCTCCTCGGCGTCCCCGGCGGCGAAGACGGGCACCTCGAACCCCCGAGCCGCCTCGAGGAACTCGTCGACCGGGTCGAGACCAACGGCGATCAACACCGTATCGCAGTCGAACGATCGTTCGGTCCCCACAGTTGCCTGGAAGGCTTCATCGACGCCGGCGATCGTCACCGACTCGACCCGGTCGGTCCCGTTGGCGCTGAGGATCGTGTGCGACGTGTAGATCGGCACGCCCATCCGGGCGAGCTTGTCGCGGTGGACCTTGTATCCGCCGCACTCCGGGAGCGCCTCGACCAGGCCGACCACCTCGATCCCCGCCTGCAGCGCGTGGTAGCCTGCGATCAGCCCGACGTTCCCTCCGCCGACGATGAACAGCCGGTCGGCGGCGCGGACGAGATCGCGATTGACCAGCGTCTGAAACGCCCCGGCACCGTAGACGCCAGGAAGGGTGTTCCCATCGAAGACGAGCGATTTCTCGCGCGCCCCGGTCGCGACGAGGAGGACCTGCGGCTCCACGAGGACGTAGCGGTCGCCGCGAAGAATCCCGACCCGCTTGTCGCTGAATACGGCAAGGGCGGTGCTTCTCGTCCACACGCGAACGCTTTCCAGTTCGCGAACGCGCGCCGCCAGACGCGCGCCGATGTCGATCCCCCGCGTGCCTGCGTAGACGGCGTCGATCGAGCCGAAGAAGCGGTGCGTCTGAAGGACCAACTTGCCGCCGAGCCGGTCCTTGTCGTCGACGAGGAACGTTTCGATCCCACGCGTGCCGAGCTCAATCGCCGCCGATAGCCCGGCCGGTCCGCCGCCGAGGACGAGAGCCTCGACGGTGAGCGTCTCGATCTCCCGCGTCTCGGGGGCTCGGTCAACGGACGGGAGTTCGGGCAGGCCGTCGACCGGCTCGACGCGCATCCCGGGTCTTGCCGGCGTCATGCACGCCTTGACCGGGACGCCGTCGGCGAGAACGAGGCACTGCGCACATTGGCCGTTGGCGCAGTAGATCCCTTGCGGCGCACCGTCCTTCGGATGGTGTCCGAAGACCCGGATTCCCGCCGCGAACAGCGCCGACGAGATCATCTCGCCCGGATAGGCCTCGACGTCTTGCCCGGCAAAGGCGATCGTGAACGGCTCGCCCCGCTCGAGGCGGACAATGGGGTGTTCCTCGATCCTAGCCACGTCGCGTGCGCCTCCCTTTCACCGCGTGCTCACGTCTCAACGAACCGCTCGGTCACCGCCATCAGCACCCTCGCACCGCGAACCTTCCCCGTTCGATACGAGTGCTGGTGAGACGCCTCGACTCGGTAGCTGTCGCCGACAGCGAGTCGGTACTCCGTCCCGTCGACCGCAAGGACCAACTCCCCTTCGAGGACGTAGCCGAGCTCCTCGCCACGATGCTGCGATCCGTCCTGCCGGCAGTCGGCCGGAAATTCGGCAATCAGCAATTCCTCGATCGGCGCGGCCGGCAGCTGCCCCGTCAGATAGCGATAGGCGACCGGGGAGCGACCGATCTGGATCTGCAGTTGCTGATCGGACTTCATGACGATCGGCGGCCTCCGGTCGAGTGGCCCGCTGCTGACGAACAGCGACTCGATCGGCAGATCGAGCGCCCGGCAGATTGAGGCAAGGGACACGATCGACAGCGTCGACAGCCCTCGCTCGACTTGAGATAGGAAGCTCGCCGAGAGGCCGGATTGGGACGCCAATGTCTCCAGCGTCCAGCCCTTGCTTGTCCGAGCATCTCGAATCCGTGCGCCGATGTCGTCCATTGCTCTTTCAGTATATCGAAGGCGGGTTTCGAAATTCAACAGACCAAAGCCACACCGTAGCCCCCCGTGGGCCCCGATGGAGGGTCCCCGCGCGTCCGGTTACACTCTCTTCTGCAATCCCCAAGAGGAGGCACAATGAACAAGACGCGTCTTGATTTCCTCAAGCGCTACATGGAGACGATCTGCCCGACCGGATTCGAAGAGGAGGCGTCCCGCGTTTGGCGCGAGGAGGCCGACAAGTTCGCCGCACGAACGTGGGTCGATCAGCATGGCAACTCGTTCGCCGTCCTTAACGAGAAGGGCTCTCCGCGGATCATGCTCGCGGGCCACGCCGACGAGATCGGCCTGATGGTGACCCACATCGACGAAAACGGCTACCTCTACTTCACCGGCCTCGGCGGCTGGGACCTGCAGGTCCTCCCGGGGCAGCGCGTTCGGATCAAGACGAAGAGCGGGATCGTCCTCGGTGTCGTCGGTCGGAAGGCAATCCACCTGCTCGATGCCGACGAACGTAAGAAGGTTGTGAAGATGGAGGACCTCTGGATCGACATCGGCGCGAAGGACCGCAAGGAGGCCGAGAAGCTCATCGCAATCGGCGATCCGGGTGTCCTCGACTACGAGTACGCCGAGCTGCGAAACGGCCTCGTCACCGCCCGCGGTTTCGACGATCGGATCGGCGCGTTCGTCGTGCTCGAAGCGGCGCGGTTGGCGGCGAAGATGAAGCCGAAGGCGGCAATCTACGCCGTGGCGACGGTTCAAGAGGAGATCGGCGTCCGCGGAGCGGAAACGAGCGCGTACGGGATCGACCCGCAGGTCGGAATCGCCGTCGACGTCGGATTCGCGACTGACACGCCGGGCATGACCAAAGAGAAGAAGCGGATCGGCGACGCAAAGATGGGCGGCGGGCCAATCGTCACCCGAGGCCCGAACGTGAATACGCCGCTCTTCGATCGGATCGTGAAGACGGCGAAGACAAGCGACATCCCAATTCAGATCCACGCGTACCCGAGACCGACCGGGACCGACGCCCGCGCCATCCAGGTGACCCGCGCCGGCGTGGCGACGGGTCTGATCGGCGTGCCGAGCCGGTACATGCACTCGCCAAGCGAAGTTGTGCACCTCGACGACGTGGAGAGCTGCGCCAAACTGATCGCCGAGACGATTGTCGGAATCGACGCAAAGACGAGCTTCCTGCCCTCGTAGGCGCGAAGCGGCCTTGACGCGAAACTTCCACGGTCGCTTCGTGCCGTTTGCCCTATCGCGATGGCTCAACGTCCCCCATGCAAGAACGCCCCCGGCGTTCTTGCCCGCGCCGAGGCCGCGGCCTCTTCACGCAACGTCATATCAAAACGAGAATGCATGGCATTCTCGTACGCGAAGCGGCCACGGCCGCTTCGCGCTAGTTGCTTCGCAGCAGCGACTGAGGTAGAGTAGCGCCGTTCGGGGAGCCCAACGGTTTGGGCTGAGAGGAGGAGGCACCTCGACCCGTCGAACCTGAACTGGGTAATGCCAGCGTAGGGAGCCATGAACGAGCAGCAGCATGCTTCACACAGAGATCGATCGACACCTCCCCCGGTTCTGTCAGTTCTGAGCCATTCCGCCTCCTCCGGCAAAGGAGCGATGCGGAGATGGCCGATGACAGCATTCTGATCCTCGCCAACGGCAAGTGGGGCAACACGACTCGTTTGCCCGACCTCGCCGGTCGCGCCGCCCGCGTCATCGCGACCGACGGTGCGTGGGCGAAGGCGGTCGCGGTGGGAATCCCCGTCGACTGCGTGATCGGCGATCTCGATTCCCTCACGCCATCGGAGCTTACAGCGCTGAGAGACTCAGGAATCGAGATTCAGGTCCATCCTCCGGACAAGGACTGGACCGATCTGGAACTGGCTGTCGACTGCGCGCTGACTTCGTCAGCGCAGAGGCTGGTCGTCTTCGGCGCGCTCGGCGGGCGCCTGGACCACACCCTGGCGAACGTCCTGCTGCTGGAGAAGGCGGTCGAGCGCGGTGTCAAGGTCGAGCTGATCGCCGGCGACGAAACGGCGTGGTTGATCCGGAGTGACTTCACGTTGCCAAGTGGCCGCGTTGGAGAGCGGATCTCGCTCGTTCCGCTTTCCGACGAGGTCGTCGTTCGGACGGACGGGCTGCGGTACCACCTGGACGACGGAGTGCTATTCCGGACGAGCGCGCGCGGCGTGTCGAACGTGATCGACCATCTGCCGGTCCGGATCGCGGTCCGTTCGGGGACGCTCCTCGTCGTCCACGGGCCACCGGAGGAGGAAGCCGCGCGATGACGTCGCGAAGGGAATCGCTGACCCGGACCGCTCTCTGGCGGAGCCCTTCCGCGCGCTGGGTGCTCAGCCTGCTCCTGTTCATTCTCCTCTGGCAGGCGATCGTTTCGATCTTCCACGTCCCCGGCTACCTTCTCCCCTCGCCGTCGTCCACCGTGAGGGTGATCGTGAACGACGCTCCGCTCCTCGGCAGACACGCCACTGCAACGATCGTCGAGACCCTCGCCGGGCTGGGGATCGCCCTCGTCCTCGGCGTCGCCGTCGCCCTGACGATGCACCGCTCGAAGGTCCTCCGCGATCTGATCTACCCGCATTTGGTCCTGTCGCAGGCGGTTCCGCTGATCGCCATCGCCCCGATGATCCTGATCTGGTTCGGCCTCGGCGCGCTCTCCAAGATCCTGGTCGTGGCGTTCGTCTGTTTCTTCCCCCTCACGGTGAACACCTACGAGGGGTTCCGCGCCGTCGATCCGGCCTACGCCGAGTTGCTCGACACGTTCGGCGCAACGTGGCTCGATCGGTACCGGCACCTGTACGTTCCGGCGACGCTCCCGGGAATCCTCGCCGGCGCAAAGATCGCCGCGACGTACAGCGTTCTCGGTGCGATTGTCGGCGAGTGGCTCGGCGGCTCGCTCGGCCTCGGCGTCTACATGACGCGCGCCCAGCAGTCGTTCCGGACCGACCGGCTGTTCGGCGCGATCCTGATCGTGATGATCCTCAGTTTCTCGCTGTTCAAGGCGGTTGACGGAATCGGCTTCGTCCTCACCCCGTGGCTTCGAAGGAGGAATCATGCGTAGCTCGCTCGTTCAATGGTTGGTCGTCATCTGCGTCTGCCTCCTGGCCGCTGGCACGACGCTGGCAGACGACGCCGAGGTGGTTCGGATCGCGCTCGACTGGACCCCGAACACGAACCACACCGGGATCTTCGTCGCCAGGGCGCTCGGTTTCTTCGCCGAGGAGGGGCTCGTCGTGGAGGTCCTCGAACCAACCGAGACGGCGTCGATCCCGCTCGTCGCGAGCGGCCGGTCGGAGTTCGGCGTGTCGATGCAGGAGTACGTGACAATGGCCCGCGCGCAGGAGGTCCCGGTCGTCTCGATCGCGACGCTGTTCCAGCACAACACGTCCGGCTTCGCAGCGCCGAGCAATCGGGGAATCGCTGGTCCCGCGGACTTCGAGAACCTTCGCTACGCCGGATGGGGGAGCGATCTGGAGTCGGTGATGATCCGCACGGTGATGGGGACAGTCGGCGCCGACTTCGACACCGTGACGATGATCAACATGGGGATGCTCGACTTCACGACCGCCGTCCGCCGCGACCTAGCCGACTTCTATTGGGTGTTCTACGGTTGGCAGGGGGTTCACGCCCAGCTTCAAGGGATCGAATTCGACTTCTTCCCTCTCCCGGAGCTGGCCGAAGTCCTCGACTACTACACGCCGCTGATCATCACGCGCGAGCGGATGATCGAGGAGCGGCCGGACGTGGTCCGCCGCTTCCTCAGCGCCCTCTCCCGTGGCTACGTCTACGCAGCACTCCATCCGACCGAGGCGGCCGAGATTCTGCTCGACCACGCGCCTGAGCTCGACGCGGACCTCGTCCATGCATCGCAGGAGTGGATCGCCGAGCAGACGATCGAGGACATCGACCGGTGGGGATGGCAGGAGGAGGTCGTCTGGACACGATTCGCCGAGTGGTCGTTCGCCAACGGGCTGATCGATCGCGCGATCGACCCGCTCGCCGCCTTCACGAATGGCTTTCTACCTCCGGA
The DNA here is from genome assembly GCA_965602415.1 of uncultured bacterium. Lineage (GTDB taxonomy): Bacteria > Bipolaricaulota > Bipolaricaulia > UBA7950 > UBA9294 > JANQEA01. The sequence continues at coordinate 5,895 of CBFCYU010000047.1, forward strand.
GAGACCGGGGGACGAGGCCGGGTGACGAGCCTTCTCGCCATCCGAGGCGTGCGCAAACGCTTCGGAGATCTCGAGGTCCTCCGCGACGTGACGCTCGCCCTCGGCGAGCGCGAGGCTGTCGCTCTCCTCGGGCCTTCGGGATGCGGGAAGACGACCCTATTGCGGATCCTCCTCGGACTGGAGGCGGCCGACGGCGGCGATATCACGGGCAAGCTCGATCGCGCCGGATACCTGCCCCAAGGTGGACTCCTCTTTCCGTGGAAGACGGTGATCGAGAACGCGGAGCTCCCGCTGCAGATCCGCGGCGTCGATCGGGCCGAGAGACGAGCCGCCGTCGCCGAGTACCTCCCGGCGTTCGGCTTGATCGGTTTCGAGACGGCCTATCCGCACGAGCTCTCCGGCGGGATGCGACAACGGGTCGCCCTCCTCCGTGCCCTGATGACCGGCTGCTCGGTCCTCATCCTCGATGAGCCGTTCGGGGCACTCGACGTTCTCACACGCCACCGGATGCAGGATTGGCTCGCGGAGCTCCTCGAACGCCTCGACCGAACGATGCTCTTCGTCACCCACGATCTCGAGGAGGCGGCCGCCCTGGCCGAACGCGTCGTCGTCCTGACCGATCGGCCGGCGGTCGTCCTCGGCGAGCACAGCGTGCCGCTCGGGGCATCGGAGCGCACTGACCGGCTCGGAGCGCCGTTCCTGGCAGCGCGAGACGCGCTGCTGGCGCTGATCGACGACTGGAGACCCGATGCACGAGACGAACCCATTTGAGATGCACTACATGGAGTACGATGCCTGGTTCGATCGGAACGTCAACGCTTACGAGTCCGAGTTGTTGGCCATCCGCGAGGTCCTCCCGCCTCTCGGAGATTGGGTCGAAATCGGCGCTGGGAGCGGGCGCTTCGCGTCCAGACTCGGGATCGCGACCGGGGTCGAGCCGGCCGACGGGATCGCAACCCTCGCCCGCGCGCGAGGCGTCAACGTGCTCAAAGGGAAGGCCGAATGCCTCCCGCTTCGGAAGGCGACCATCGATGCGGCGTTCCTGATCACGACGCTCTGCTTCGTCGACGACGTCAACCGGACGTTCCGCGAGGTCGCCCGCGTTCTACGGGCCGGCGGGCATGTAGTCGTTGCGTTCATCCCGAAGGACAGCCGATTCGGCGAGCTGTACTGCGACAATGCGTCGGAGGACCACTTCTTCCGCCACGCGACCCTCCGTACGAAGCAGCGTGTCTTCGATGCGATCGAAGCGGCCGGTCTGGAGATCGAGCGGATCGTTCAAACCCTCACCGGAGCCCCCGAACGGGCGAACGATCGGATCGAACCGCCGGCCGAGGGTCACGAGCGTGGGTCGTTCATCGTGGTTCGGGCGTTCAAGCGGTGAACGCGACACAGCAGCATCCCCGTTCACCTTCTTGACTTCCATCCGCTAGGTCTCGTAGGATTCCTACATGAGTGGTGGGGCGGGGCTGTTTCTCATTGTCAATCTGATTGCAGGACAAGGTCGATGCAAGACCCTCTTCCCGAAGGTCAAGGCCGAATTGGATCGCCGCGAAATCAAGTATGAGCTCCACTACACCAACGAGCCCCAGGAGGCGACAGATGTCGCCAAGTGGGGGATCGAGGCCGGGTTCCGGCGAATCGTTGCGATGGGCGGCGACGGGACGGTCAACGAAGTGGTCAACGGCCTGCTCGACAAAGACGCCGTGCTGGCGGTGATCCCCGCCGGCACCGGGAACGACTTCATCCGAATGCTCGGGATCCCCCCGAATCCGTTTGACGCGCTCGACACCCTGACGAACGGCCGGGAGCGGACGATGGACCTCGGTCGCGTCGCCGACGATCGCTGTTTCGTCAACGGGCTGGGAATCGGGATCGATGCACAGGTCGCCCGTGACGTCCTCCAGATGGAGCGACTCCGCGGCGCCGCGGCGTACGCCTCCGCCGCAGTCAAGGAGGTCTTCCGCTTCAAGGCGTTCCCCGTGACAATCGAGTCGGCCGATTGGCGGCTCGATATCACGTGCCTCTCCCTCGGCGTGGCCAACGGGAAATACTCCGGCGGCGGATTCAAGCTTGCTCCGAAGGCGGACATCGTCGACGGGATGATCGACATCTCCGCGATCGAGGACTACTCGAAGCTCGGGCGCCTCGTCCGCCTTCCTCGAGTGAGGGCCGGGAAACACGTGGAATGGCGGAAGGTTCACTATCGCCAGCTGACCGAAGCAACGATTGCGTCACCGAAGAAGCTGATCGCGCACATCGACGGCGAGCCGTATCGGCTGCCGAGCGACTCGTTTAGCGTTCGGGTGCTCCCTGATGCTCTTCGGGTCTTGGTTCCCGCCTAGCGGCGCTGGAAGCGCCGATCGAGCTCATCGCGTTCGACGGTGAAGATGATCGGTCGCCCGTGCGGGCAGAAATAGGGATTTTCCAGCGCCATCAACTGCTCGACCAGCGCCTGCGCTTCGGCGAGGGGGATTCGCTCGCCCGCCTTGATCGCCGCACCGCAAGCCAGCTCGCTGAGGAGCCGATCGAACAGCGGCTCCTTGAGGTTCCCCTCCGAAGCGAGTACGTCGACGAGTGACTCGATCACCTCTTGGAACCCTCTTTTCGTCTGCTCGTCGGCCAGCGCGCGCGGGTACTCCCGGACCAGGAAGGTCCCGCCTCCGAACTCATCGAGGATGATCCCGACCCTCTCCAACCCCTCATGATGTCCGGTGAGGACGCTCGCCGTCTCGAACGCGACTTCGACGCGCGCCGGAATGAGGAAGATCTGGCGCACGATCCCTTCCGCGCCCCATTCGTCGCGCAGCCCCTCGTAGAGGATCCGCTCGTGGGCGATGTGCTGATCGACAATCTCCAGTCCCTCGGGCGTCTCGACCAACAGATAGGTCGATTGCAGCTGGCCGATCACCCGACGATCGGCGTGAACTCTCACTTTTTCGGCCTCGCGCAGCCGTCCGGACAGCCTCATCTCATGCGGCAGATCGAACGACAGTGCCTGCGTTCTCTCCGCATAGCGTGCCCGAGGCTCGGCGGTCGTGACCGCACCGCTGTCGCCAGTGCGCGGCGGCGTCAGCGGCGCGACCACGTGTCGGCCGGACAGGGCCTTCTGAAGCGCGGCCGCGATGGTGTCCTGCACCTGTCGGGGATCCGCGAACCGGATCTCTTCCTTTCGCGGGTGCACGTTGACGTCGACCTGCTCGTGCGGCAGGTCGACGTGGATAACGGCGATCGGATAGCTCCCCGGACGAAGGATTCCGCGATAGGCGCTCGACAGCACGAACGACAGCCCCCGGTCGCTGACGAATCGGCCGTTGACGACAAAGCACTGATCCCGGCGATTCCCTCGCTTGAGGTCCGGTCGGCTGATGAGCCCTCGAACCGTGATCCCGCCGCGAGCCGCGTCAATCGGAATCATCCCTTTCGCCACGTCGGTCCCGTAGATCTGGGCGAGCCGATCGTGGAGCGAGGCGACGGCAGGAGCGGAGAAGACCTCGCGGTCCTCATGCGTGACGGTCCACCCGATCGACGGGGAGAAGAGCGCGAGGCGCTGAATCACCCGATTGGCGTGCATGAACTCCGTCCGCGGCGACCCGAGAAACCGGGCGCGCGCCGGCACGTTGAAGAAGAGGTCCCGAACCTCGATTGTCGTCCCCGACGGACGCGACGCGGGCGTCACCTCCCCGACGGTCCCTCCGCTCACTTCCAGCGTATGGGCACCGTCCCCCTCTCGCGGACACGAGGTGATCCGTGCGCGGGAGACCGCGGCAACACTGGCGAGTGCCTCGCCACGGAACCCGAGCGTCTCGATCGAGTAGAGGTCCTCCTCCGTCTGGATCTTGCTCGTCGCGTACCGCTCGAATGCGAGGCGTAGATCCTCGCCCAGCATCCCTTCTCCGTCGTCGCGAACGATGACGAGCGCCTTCCCTCCCTCGCGAAGGACGACATCGATTCTCTCACTTCTGGCGTCGATCGCGTTCTCGACGAGCTCCTTGACCGCGGACGCCGGACGGTCGATCACCTCTCCGGCAGCGATCTTCAGGGTCACGGGCTCGCTGAGTCGTCGAATGGGCATTCCGTCCCGTAGGCTATCCGATCCGCCCGCGGCCCACAATCCGCCCTCACTCTTGCCTCGCATGGAGTCCGTGCGGTATCGTCTGGACCGGGGATCATGCACTCAATCAACAGCCTGCGACAGAGACTCGGCCTCACCAGCGCGAATCAGGTTCGGAATCGCATCGAAGCGATCAAAGACCTACTGATCGCGCACATCCGACGAGGCCCGAACAATCAGATCCTCCTCACCGACGCAGGTGCCGAACTCCTTCGCCGCTTGCAGGAACTACACGATAGTGGGCTAACCATGGCGGAAGCGAGTGAGGTTTTACGCTCTACTATCTATAGAAAGGATGCTACAGAGCGAGCGGTTTCGCGACATATGCCACTAAACGACATCAAACCGGATCAGACCATTGCCTTGGCCGCCGCCCTTCGAGACGAACTCGCGTTCCTCCGCCAGCGCGTCGCCTACCTCGAACAGCACATCCAATCCGAGCGCGAGACCACGCGCCAACCAACTCCCTGGTGGTTCACCCTTCGAGAGGAGATCGATGCCCCTTAACGTTCCCTGCCTTCAGAACAGGTCCCTCAAGCAAGTCGTCGAACGGATCGATCAGTCGCCTCAACTCGATGCCTACTGGTCCGGCTCGAACATCACCGCCATCGATCGGATGGGGATCAACGACCACGGCCCGGTCCACATCCGGATCGTGGCGAACATCGGACTGAAGCTCCTCCGCC
>CBFCYU010000048.1:0-10418 GCA_965602415.1 uncultured bacterium
GATCTGCAAGCCGCTGCTGATCGGCCAGGGAGCGAACGACCCCCGGGTGAAGCAGACCGAGTCCGATCAGATCGTCGACGCGATGCAAGAGCGTGGCATCCCGGTGACCTACGTCGTCTACCCGGATGAAGGCCACGGGTTCGCCCGCCCGCAGAACCGCGTGTCGTTCTTGGCGGTCGCCGAGGCATTCTTGGCGGAGGTGCTCGGCGGCCGAGCCGAGCCGTTCGGCGACGATTCGGCCGGCGCCAGCATGGAGGTGAAGGCCGGCGCCGAGTTCGTCCCCGGGCTCCGGGAAAGACTCGAGGGAGGGACTCGCGGTGGGTAGTGATGAGCGGGAACCCAGGGATGGGTGAAGATCGGTGCTCAGTCAGGAATAACGAGTGGAAACCCAAAACGGAGCGTCGCGTGCCATCCATCAACTCTCGTGGCGACGAGAGGGCCACGCGGTCGCTGCCCTCCGTGGGGTCGGTAGTCGCTCTTGACTAGGTCGAGTCGTAGATGTCAAGAAGATCTCGAAGCATGGTGGCCGCCGACGTTTGGGAACCCAATCCGATAGATTGGGTTCCTTTGAGAAGGGGAGTTGCGGAAGCCCCCTTCTCTAGGTTTTGTGAGCCTCGAAAATGCTCAACAAGTCACGAAGCATTGTCGCGGCGGAGGGGTGGGAACCCAGCCGCAGGCTCGGGTTCCTTGAGAGAACGGCAATGATCGATAGCCGTTCTCTAGGAGTGGCCAGCTGCGAAGATGTCCAGTAGGTCCCTGAGCATCGTCGCAGCACTTGGTAAGGGGGTCGGCTCGTCGATGATCGAGGTGATCGTCCCGAACAGGTCGGTCTCGAAGGTGATCCCCATCTGCTCCGGGCCAAGGCGACCAAGCGGATGCTCGGCCGGAAGCGCGGTCGGCGCAACTTGTAGATCGTAGCTTCCCTCCTGTCGCCTCACGGCGCTCGCCAGCAGGCGCACACGACCGTCCCGATTCTTGTCACGGAGCCAGTCGAGATCGACGTCGCGAATGCCCCGCCGCGGCACGGCCCGAAGATCGGAATCGAGGTCGAGTACGGTCAGGGCAAGGATCGCGAGTTTCGCGGCGGCGTCCCAACCGTCAAGGTCCCAGGATCCGTCTCCCTCGAGGGCTCCGCCCGCACGGGCCTCCTCGACGGCTTCGTCCCACGTCGCTCCGGTCGCCAATCGATCGAGTACGAACCCCGTCGTGAGATTGGGAACGGCGTCAAGCCGCTCGATCGTCGCGCCGCGCAGATCGCGGACCCCGAGGGCGATCACCGGCAGCCCGCCGGCGACGGTCCCGTCGAAACGCAGCTGCACGTCCTGCCGCCGCGCGAGAGCAGTCAGCTCCCGGTATGCGAGCACGATCGGTCCCTTGTTCGGCGTCGAGACGTGAAGTCCCTTCTCCAACGCGCGCCGGACGTGCGACAACCCAGGCTCGGCGCCCGCATTCAGATTGACGGGCGAGGCTTCGCACAACGCGTCAGCGTCGATCGTCTCGATCAGCTCGAGGCCGGAGATGCCGAGCCGGCCGACGCTCGGGAGTTCCGAGATACTGCCGCCCGCTTCCTTGATCGCCGCGATTGCGACACCGTCGAGACCTTCCGGATCGATGGCCGCGCCGCGGGAGTCGGCGGCACCGACGATGCGGAAGTCGAGTTCGTATCGGCGGAGCAGCTCTTCATGCTTTCTCGCGAGGACTCCGGCGAATCGCCGCCCGAGGTTTCCAAGGCCGACCAGCAGCAGGCGAACCGTTCGCGCGTTCTTCACTCTGTTTTCCCCTCCTGTGTGGCTCTTTCCTCTTGGGCGAGTCGAGATCTCCAAGGGTACACGGATCGCCGCAGGCCACGCATCACGGCTCTCCGCCGTTCCCATACCGGCCGACTCGCTCCGCGTCAGCCCGTCAGGATCTTCGATTCTTTCAATCGGGTGGCGAGAAGCAGGGCGAGGGCCATCAGCCCTGTCAGGATCAGGAGCGACAGCGTCATCGAACCGGTGGCCGGCGACTTGAGGGCGTCCATTCCGAGAATGAAGACGATCCCCGAGATCTGTCCGGCGAGGAGCAGGAGCCCGTTCGACGTTCCTTCCGGGGCGGGGTACGTGATCTCGGCCCCGTACTGGAAGCCGAGCGGCCCAGACGAAAGCAGGAACGCGCCGAGGACGAACGCCGAGGCGAGGATGAGCCAGTAGCTCGTCGCAAACGTGATTCCCACCATGCCGGGAATCGCGCCGGCGAGGGCGAGAAGGATGAACGGAACGCGCCGCTTCGTCCGATCCGACAATGGTGGAATGACGACCGCGCCGACGATGCCGCCGATCACCATCAGTCCGCCGATGAGACCGGCTTGGTCGATGGTGAATCCGCGCGGACGGACGATGTCCTCGATCCACGTGGTTACCGCGTTGAACACACCAAGGCCGATGAAGAAGAGGACGAGGAGCAGGATGAATCCGCGATTCCGGAACACGCTCTTCAGTCCGTCGAAGACGAGCGAGCGCTCTTCAGGTCCGACCGGGGTCGGCGGACGCTCTCTGGCCAGCGCGATGAAGACGATGCCGATCGCTGCCGAGACCGCACCGTAGATCAGCAGCGCGGTCGGGATGCTCGATCGCAGCACGATCATCGGGGTGACGGCGACGCCGGCAAAGATCCCGACGTAGATCGCCAGTGAGGCGAGGCCGGTGGCGGTAGCGCGCTCGCTCATCGGGAACCAGCGGCCGGCGATCTTGGCGATCGCGTTCAGCACGAACGGCTGGCCGACGGCGATCCCAATCTGCGCCACGAGGACCCAGGTGTAATCGGTCGCAAGCAACCCACGCAACAGGCCGAAGACACCGGTCAGCACGGCGCCGATCCCCACGCCGACTCGGATTCCGTAGGTGTCGATCACCCAAGACGCCGGAATCGAGACGACGATGAAGACGACCATGAACACGAGCGACAGCAGGCCGACCGCTAGATCGGAGACGCCGTAGAACGCGGCGGCGTCTCCGGTGATCGGCGCGAAGCTGATCCACAGCAATTGGTTGACGGAGATCGCCAGCATGAACACGACGAGCATCATCCAGCGGTAACCTGATGCTCGGACGACGGACGGTTCGTTCATCGATTCCACCCCCGAGGTCGGTCTGACAGAATCGCAGGGATTCCGGCCCGCGTTTCCCCGTGACCGCGTCGGCCATCGTAGGTCGATGAGCCAGACCGAGTCAATCGGAGAGCTAAGATCCACCTCGACGTGCGCTCCCGGTGAGGATCGTAAGCAGACGCGATCCGTGGTGGAGCCATCCGGGCTTCACAGCGAGTTCATTCGCCAATCACAGGACCTTCACGGACCTCAGGCTTCTTCACATTTTCCAGAGGACGCTCGGTGATCTCTATCCTTGAGCAGAACCGGCATCCGAGCGGAAGCCCCGGGTTCTCCCTCGGTGGAGCGATCACACACGAGTCACACCTGAGGCTCATCGGAACCCTATGGAGTCACCGTAGCCTGCAAGGGACATCAAAGAAACCTACCGCAGAGATTCCTACTCGCAGCACGCAGCCTCCTTCGAGCCGAGGTCCGGGTCGCCAGCCCGGGCCTCGACGCTTCGGACGCCGAGCTGAGGCCCGCTTGCGAACGCCCGAGGCGGAAGCTCGACGCCACTTCGCCCTCCTGTCGAGCGACCGGCACGCTTGATCGTCCTGCGATTCGCTCTCGCTGAGGTGCCGGGCGATTTGACGGACATCTCCCACTTCGTGTAAGTTGCCTAGTCTGATAGGTACTGGGGGAGGTGATGCTCGCCCGAGAGATCGATGTCTGTTTCCCGATGATTGCGTTGCATTCGAGACAGAACCGAAGACGTAAGGAGGTTGGAGTGAAACGTGTACTTCTTGTGGTTTTGGCGCTAGCGTTAGTGGTCCCTCTGTGCGCGGTTGGGCAGACGACGCTCGACACGATCCTGGCGCGCGGTAAGCTCATCGTCGGCGTCAACGCGGTGTTGCCTGGCTTTGGGGCTCTAGATGCAGCAACAGGTGAGTTTGACGGGTTCGATGTTGCCTACGGTCGTGCGATCGCTGCTGCGATCGGTGTGGACGTTGACTTCATTCCCTTGACTGCAGGGGAGCGCCTTACTGCTCTGCAGATGGGACAGATCGATGTCCTGCTTCGTAACACGACCTGGACCCTCACCCGCGACTCCAAAGACCTGGGGCTGGACTTCTGTCCCACCACGTTCTATGACGGCCAAGGGTTCATTGTCCGAAAGGCTGATGGCATCAATTCTATCGAAGACATGGATGGAGTCACGGTCTGTGTGACCTCAGGGACAACTACGGAAGGCAACGTGGCCGATGCGTTCCGAGAGCACGGCCTCGCGTCTACCATGCAGGTCTTCGCCGATACAGAAGCATCGTTTGGCGCGTATGATGCCGGCGCCTGCGACTGCTACACGAGCGACAAGTCGCAGCTGGCGTCACTGCGAACCACTGCAAGTGTTCCTTCGGATCATATCATTCTGCCAGACACGATCTCCAAGGAACCCCTAGGACCGCTGGTCCGGCACGGCGACAGTGAGTGGTTCGACATCGTCAAGTGGACCGTCTTCGCCACGTTCTTCGCGGAGGAGCACGGTATCACGCAGGCCAATGCGGCCACGTTCGCGAGCACCAACCCTGAAGTCCGGCGCTTCCTTGGTCTTGAAGGCGGAATGGGTGCGAAGCTGGGTCTGGCCAACGACTGGGCGGTCAACGTTATTCTGGCCGTCGGCAACTACGGCGAGATCTATGATCGCTACTTGGGACCCAATGGTCTCGACATCCCGCGAGCTGGATCCCTCAATGATCAGTGGACAGACGGAGGGCTGATCTACTGCCCAGCATGGCGCTAGGATCGTAGCTGACGAGTACAGCCTGTCTCTGTATGCAGGCTGTACTCTGTTCTAGATCCATGGAAGGAGGGGGCATCCTGAGTAGGAGGGTTGCCACGTCTCAGTCGGTTCCCTTTTGGCGCGACATCCGTGTGTTGCGCGTGATCGGTCAAGTCGTGTTTCTGCTGCTCATTGCCGGAGCCCTATGGTGGCTGCTCAACAACCTGCAGAACAACCTGCAAGCGATCGGTTTGAGGATTGGATTCAGGTTTCTTAGGGACACGGCTGGATTCCCCATCTCAGAGGGGTTGCGATACGACCCCACAGATGTGAACGGATACGCCTTCTGGGTGGGAATCGTCAACACCATTCGGGTCGCCGTGATCGGAATCGTGTTTGCGACCATTCTTGGGACAGTCGTTGGGGTCGCTCGCTTGTCAAGCAACTGGCTGGTGAGGAAGCTGGCCGGGATCTACGTGGAGATCATTCGCAACATCCCACTGCTCGTCCAGCTGTTCTTCTGGTACTTCGCGGTGATGATCACCGCGCTGCCGATGGTCAAGAGCGCCATCCGGCTTCCCGGCTCGATCTACCTGAGCCGGCGCGGAGTGTACATACCTTGGGCGACACCAACGGACTCGTTTAGAACATGGATGTTGTACGTGCTCGGCGGGTTGGTGTTGGCGATCATCGTCTATGTACTTCGTCGCGTGCAGCTCAAGCGCGCGGAACGACCAGGGTTCCCGATCGTGTGGGCGGCAATCACGCTTGTGGTGGCTGGAATCGGGGGATGGTTCCTCACATCGGGGAGTCCATTGGCGCTTACCGTGCCCGTGTTGCAGAGGTTCAACTTCGAGGGCGGGCTGTGGCTGTCCGCCTCGTTCACGGCCCTTGTTATGGGATTATCCGTATACACCGGGGCATTCATCGCCGAGATCGTACGCGCGGGGATCCTCGCAGTCAGCAAAGGGCAGACCGAAGCGGCCAAAGCGGGCGGGCTCACGAGGGTTCAGATTCTTCGCCTGGTGATCCTGCCACAGGCACTGCGCGTCATCATCCCCCCACTGGCAAGCCAGTACCTCAATCTGACCAAGAACTCCAGCTTGGCGATTCTGATCGGGTACTACGATCTGATGAACGTGGGGACCACGATCTTCAACCAGACGGGGCGTGCCGTGGAGATGATTCTACTGATCATGGCCAGCTACCTCACGATGAGCCTGTTCACGTCGCTGCTGATGAATTGGTACAACCGGCGGATGAAACTGGTGGAGAGATGATCATGAACGATCATCAGAGGGATCAGCATCTGTCCAAAGAGCAGCTTCCGCCTCCAACGGAACGGATCCCGGTCCTGCGCTGGCTGAGGCAGAACCTGTTTAGCAGTTGGCTCAACGCGATCCTCACGGTTGCGTCAGCCGCGCTGATCGGCGCCGTCGTGTTCGGTCTCCTCAGGTGGGCGTTGGGTGCACGCTGGGCAGTGATCCCCGCCAACCTGAAATTGTTGCTGGTGGGCACATACCCCGCGCAATACATGTGGCGAGTATGGTTTTCCGTGTACATCATATCGTTCTTGCTTGGATTAAGTAGCGGCTCACACGGCGGTCTCATGCGGCGGATCTCGGTGACCGTGGCTCTGGTGTCGGTCGTGTTTGCCATTCTCCCATTCCCTTGGTTGACCCGTGCATGGATCATCGGGATTGCCCTTTCGGAGGTCGTCGGCTTTGGATTGGGGCTTCTGGGACGCGGCAACCGGTGGTACAAGCGTGCGGAGATCAGCCTGTGGATCCTGTCGTTCCCGGTCATCCTCGCGATTCTGAACGGTGTAGGAGGATTCCTCCCCGTCATCGAGGGAAGGACCACTTGGGGATTCATGCTCAATCTGATCGGTGCAATCGTCGGAATCGCTCTGTCCTTTCCGATTGGTGTGCTGTTGGCTCTCGGAAGGCGAAGCAAGCTTCCGGCCATCCGCTGGGTCTGCACGGCGTACATCGAGCTGATCCGTGGTGTGCCACTGATCAGCCTGCTGTTCATGGCCAGTATCATGCTGCAGTTGCTGCTGCCCGCTTCGGTGCGCCCTGACTTGGTCATCCGCGCGATGATGACGATTACGGCATTCACTGCCGCCTACATGGCAGAGAATGTCCGCGGGGGGTTGCAAGCCATCCCCATAGGGCAGTACGAGGCGGCCTACGCCGTAGGGCTGAACAGAACCCTGACCACGTTGCTCATCATCTTGCCGCAAGCCCTGCGTTTGGTCATTCCCGCCATCGTTGGGCAGTTCATCGCGCTGTTCATGGACACAACTCTGTTTGGGTTCATCGCGATCCTCGAGCTTCTGAACATCACACGCAGCATCATGGGCAATCTCGAATGGCGGGGGACGATCTTCGAGTTGTACGTGTTCATCGGGGTAGTGTTCTGGATTGTGTGCTACTCGATGTCCTACATCAGCCGCAGGATCGAGAAATCAGTGGGTGTAGGCGAGCGCTAGGAGGAGGGTAGATTTGCCTGTCACAAACGATGAAGGAATCATCATCTACCGCGATGTACACAAGTGGTTCGGGGACTTCCATGTGCTGAGAGGGATCACCTTCACCCTGCAGAAGGGCGAGGTGGTCGTGATCTGTGGACCGTCCGGCTCCGGAAAATCCACATGCATTCGCACGATCAACCGCTTGGAAGAGCACCAGCGTGGACAGATCATCGTTGATGGCATGGAGCTAACGAATGACCTGCGCAACATTGAAGCCATCCGCCGCGAAGTCGGCATGGTTTTTCAGCAATTCAATCTGTTCCCGCATCTGACTGCAGCGCAAAACATCACGCTTGCTCCGATATGGGTGCTCAAGATGAAGAAGAGCAAGGCACAGCAGATCGCACTGGAGCTTCTCGAGCGTGTTGGCATTCCTGAACAGGCAGACAAGTTTCCGGGTCAGCTCTCCGGTGGTCAACAGCAGAGAGTGGCCATTGCGCGTGCGCTGGCGATGACCCCCAAGATCATGCTGTTCGACGAACCGACCTCGGCGTTGGATCCAGAGATGATCAAGGAGGTGCTAGACGTCATGAAGGAGCTGGCGCTCTCCGGGATGACGATGATCGTTGTGACGCACGAGATGGGCTTCGCTCGCGAAGTAGCAGACCGGATCATCTTCTTTGACTATGGGCAGCTCGTGGAGGAGAACACACCCGAGGAGTTCTTCCACAACCCACAGCACGAGCGAACGAAGCTCTTCCTGTCGCAGATCCTGCAGTAGAAACGCCGGCTGCTAGGCCGGCCCAGCGACGTCCCGCGTCAATACTTGGAAGTGCCCACGTCGATGCCGATCGACGTCAATCAGGGAGGCCTGTTCGTTGCCGGAGCCGGCGTGGCTCTGGTCGGTCTCGGGCACTAGCCGGTCGGGGAGTTGCCCCGCGTTGCTCACTGGTTGACGGAAGCATCTGCAAGGATCTTGTCGCCTCCACCTTGTTGTATGCGTAATGCGTCGCAGGGTCAGTGCGTCAACCGGTTCCCGCAGTACAATCGACCTCCATGCGTTCGATTCGTAACTACCTCTCTCAGCTGAGACGATTCCAGAGCAACGCCCGTTTCTACCTGTTCTACAGCTTCGCAAGCGGCTTCGCCATGGGCATCATGCGCCTCTTGTTCAACTTCTACGTCCTCTCGCTCGGTCACGACCGAGCCTTCCTCGGTGCACTCGTCGCGCTTCCGCCGCTCGTGATCACGATCGCTGCGATCCCGGCCGGGATGCTCGGGCACCGAATTGGACACCGGTCGGTACTGATCGGTGGAGCGGCGCTCATGGCCGCCTCGGTGCTCGGGATCTCGTTCTCGACGGCCGCGATCGGCCTCGTTCTCTTCTCGATCGTCCGCGGGCTGAGTCGCACGATGCTCCATGTGAGCAGCGCTCCATTCATGGCAGAGAACAGCGAAGCATCGGAACGGACCCACCTGTTCAGCGTCCAGTTCGCGACCCGAATGCTTGCCAGCTTCTTCGGGCTTCTCCTAGCCGGCGTGCTACCGTCACTGGTTGCCCGGACGCTCTCCATCGGAGCCGAGGACCCGCTCGCCTATCGTGCGTCCCTCTGGGTGGGCGCCGGACTCCTCGTGCTGGCGATCCTCCCGCTCTTGCGGATGACCCCGCTGCCCGAATCGACCGAGTTCCGGCCCCGCCCGAGTCTTCGCGAGATGTTCCGGCCGCCGGGACAGCTGATCCGCCTCTTCCTGCCTCAGGTCATCATCGGTTTCGGTGCCGGCGCACTTGTGCCGTTCCTCAACGTCTTCTTCAAGATGGAGTTCGGCCTATCGGACGGCGTCATCGGTGTTTTGTACGCATTGCAGTCGGTCGTCATGGCTTTGGCGACCCTCGTTGCGCCAATCGTCGCTGAACGACTCGGGCGAATCCGGGCCGTCGTCGTGGTGCAGCTCCTCTCGATTCCCTTCTTGATCCTGCTCGGATACGCTCCACTTGTCTCCCTCTCCGCCATCGGATTCCTCGCACGCGCAAGCCTAATGAACATGGGGAATCCGCTCTACACGGCGTTCGCGATGGAGGTGGTCGCCCCGGAGAAGCGACCCACGGCCAGCGCGCTGATGCAGATGAGCTGGCAGGGAACACGCGGCGTCAGCGCACTCGTCAGCGGGAAACTTCAGGAGGGTCCCGGCTTCTCGGCCCTCTTCCCGATCACCATCGGCTGCTACCTGCTCGCCTCAGCGCTCATTCACACGTTCTTCGTGCGCGGCAAAGACGGCGAGGGTGGCCCCACTTCAGGCGACTAGCGATCGGGGCCAGGGACGCGACGTTTCTCTACGGCTCTGAAATCTCGAAGCGGAAGTGCAGCGAGAACGACAGGCCGAAGCAGGAACGCGTCTCGCCAATGGCGAGCCTAAGGTAAAGCTCGCCGTACGGGATCGGACACGGAACGTCGCAGGCGACCGGTGCATACGACCAGCAGAAGCAGCCGAAGCAGGGGCGGCATCGCTCGAGGATGCGAACCGGATAGGAGACGTCACCATCGGTCGACATGACGACGATCCGGTAGTAGCCGGGCGAGACGATGCAGCCCATCTCGTCGTAGAGATCCCATTCCATGATGAGCAGGCGGCTCTTCGGTCCGTCCGGATACGTGACGGTGCGAACGATCGTCCCGTTCGACGCCTCGACACGCCAGCCCCAGATCCCTGGGGAGACCGTCGTCCCATGGCATGTGAAGTAGTCGATCGGGGCAACGAGCGAGAACTCGATCGTTTCGTTCGACTGGAACGTCAGGAAGCAGCCCGGCTGTTCCGCCCCCCCGCATCCGCACTGCGCCCACCCTCCGACCGCCGCCGCAATGACAAGCAGCAACGCAACCCATCCAGCCGATTTCATCGACGCACCTCCCGTTTCCGAGCGCTCTGAACCCGTGCGTAGCGCCTTCGCTCCACACGACGAACCTACACACAGGGCGGCGGCGGGTTCCGAGATCGGTCGCGAAACGTGGGTCGTGCCCCTATTCGACGTTTTCCAGACAGGCAATTGCAATCCGGACATCGTCGTATTCGACGTCGCCGTTCAGAGCCTTCAGAATCTT
>CBFCYU010000049.1:0-10259 GCA_965602415.1 uncultured bacterium
GCATCGAGCAGCTCGGCGTGACGATCGAGTGCGACAGCCCCGTGGACGCATCGCCGGAGAAGCTCCTCGCGAAGGGCCATGACGCCGTCGAGGGTGGATTCGATGCCGTCGAGGGTGGATTCGACGCCGTCTACATCGCCTGCGGCTTCTCAAGAGACGCGCGCCTCGCAATCGATGAGATCGATGCGGACGGTGTCTACGGCGCGCTTGAGTTCCTCGATCGCGTGGCGCATGGAAACCCACCTAAGCTCGGCGGCCAAGTGATCGTCATCGGCGGCGGGAACACGGCGATGGACGCGGCCAGGACCGCGCAGCGGCTCACCGGGCAGCCCGCGACCGTCGTCTACCGTCGCGGGCGGGCGGAGATGCCGGCGGAGCTCGACGAGATCGATGACCTCCTCACCGAGGGGAACGAGCTCTTGGAACTTGCCTCGCCAATCCGCGTCCGAGCCGAGAACGGCCGCGTCGTCGGCCTCGATTGCGTTCGCAACAAGCTCGGCGAGCTAGACGAGGACGGCCGGCGACGCCCCGGCGCGATCGACGGGAGCGAGTTCGAGCTTCCGGCAAGCGCAATCCTCCTCGCCACCGGACAACGAACCGATACCCCGTTCCTCGCAGAAAGCGGCGTCGCGACCGTCGAGGGCGGTCGGATCTGGGTCGATGAATCGACGGGGCAGACATCAACTCAGCGCGTCTACGCCGGCGGCGACATCGCTCGCGGCCCGGCGATCATCATCGCAGCGTGCGCCGACGGGCGCCGCGCCGCCGAAGCGATCTGCGAGCAACTCGATGTCGCCTTCGACGGCCCTCCGATTCCCGACCGGACCGTCTCCGAAGAGGACGTCCGCCGACTGCAGGTCGCCAGGGCGTGCAAGTCAGCGCAGCATCGCCGGGAGTTTCTGCCGGTCGAGGAGCGGCGTGGCTTCGATCTCGTCGAGCAAGCGCTCGATGAGGCCGCGGCCCGAGCGGAAGCTGAACGCTGCCTGCAGTGCCAGATCCTCTGCGATCGGTGCGTCGAGGTCTGCCCGAACCGGGCGAACGTCGCGATCCGCGTCCCGACCGTCGACGTCCGCCTACCGGTCCTCGCGATTCGCAGCGGCGGACTCGAGCCCGTCGGCGAAGAGCGGGTGGCGATCGCCCAGGAACGGCAGATCCTTCACGTCGACGATCTGTGCAACGAGTGCGGCAATTGCGCCACGTTCTGCACCCACGACGGGAAGCCGTACCTCGACAAACCGCGCCTCTTCCTCCGGCGGCCCGACTTCGAAGGCGAGCCGGGCAACGCGTGGTTCATCGAAGGCGATGCGATCTGCCGACGCGAGAACAGCTTTGAATCGCGCCTCGAGCGGACCGTGTCCGGCTTCATCTACGACGCACCGGAAGTCCGGGTGCGGCTCTCGCTGGACTTCGTCGTCGAGGCGACTGAGTCGAAGGCTCCGTCCGACGGGCCGATCTCGCTCCGCTCGGCGGTCGAGATGGCCGTCCTGCTCGCCGGGATCACCCAGACGGCCTCTCACTTACCGATCTCAGTCAAACCGAAAGGAAGAACCGCCTGATGGGACGGATCACGACGCTCCGCTGTGTCACCTGCGGGTCCAACTACGAGCCGGACCGGATCGACTACACGTGCCCCTCGTGCGGGCCGCGACGCGGGACCCTCGAGGTCCTCTATGACTACGAGCGCCTCCAACACGAGCTGACGCGTGAGTCGTTCGCTCGGAGCGGGAAGGCGTCGATGTGGCGATATCTTCCACTTCTGCCGATCGAAGGAGAAGAGCACGTTCAGCCGCTTCGCGTCGGGTGGACGCCAATCTACCGATTCCCCGACCTCGCATCCGAGCTCGGGCTGTCAGAACTCTACGTCAAGGACGACGGACAGAACCCGACCGCGTCGTACAAGGATCGAGCCAGCTCGGTCGTCGTGATCAAGGCTCAGGAGAAGGGCAAGCCGGTCGTGACGTGCGCGTCGACCGGGAACGCCGCCAGCTCGCTCGCCGGCTTCGCCGCCGCGACAGCATTGGAGACGACCATTTTCGTCCCCCAGACGGCGCCCGAAGCGAAGGTCACGCAGCTCCTCGTCTACGGCGCGCGGGTCTTCCTCGTCAAGGGCTCCTACGACGTCGCCTACGATCTCGCCGCCGAGGCGGCCGAGGCGTTCGGATGGTACAACCGCTCGGCCGCCGTCAACCCCTACCTCGTCGAGGGGAAGAAGACCGGCGCCCTCGAGCTGGCCGAGCAGCTCAGTTGGAACCCGCCCGACGTCGTCTTCGTCAGCGCCGGTGACGGCTCGGTGATCAGCGGGATCTGCAAGGGCTTCGCCGAACTACAGCAGATCGGTCTGATCGAGCGAGTCCCGCAGGTCATCGGTGTTCAGGCCGACGGGGCCGCACCGATCGCACACGCGTTCGCGCGCTACACCGGCGGAGAGGTTGCGATCGAGGATGTCGAGGCGTCGACGGTCGCCGACAGCATCTGCGTCGGGGCTCCCCGCGACGTTGTCAAGGCCGTCACGTACGTCCACGCAAACGGCGGACGCTTCGTCACCGTGCCGGACGACGCAATCCTCGCCGCGATCGCGATCCTCGCCCGGCGAACCGGCGTCTTTGCCGAGCCGGCCGGCGCGGCGGCTTTCGCCGGACTTCGCCAGCTTGCCGAGACGGGCGACCTGGCCGGAAAATCGGTGGCGGTCATGATCACGGGAAACGGACTGAAGGACATCGCCTCGGCGAGACGAGCGATCGGCGAGCCGATCGTCGTCGAACCATCGTTGAGTGCGGTCGAGGAGCACGTATGAAGATCCGGCTGACGGTCAACGGGAAACCCTTCGAGCGAGAGGTCGACACCGAGACGCGTTTGCTCGATCTGCTGCGTGAAGACCTCCACCTGACCGGGACGAAGGAGGGATGCGGCGAGGGGGAGTGCGGCGCGTGCACCGTGCTGATCGACGGCCGCCCGATCAACTCCTGCCTTGTTCTCGCTCCTCAGGTCGACGGCGCGGAGATCCTGACGATTGAGGGCATCGCCGACGGAGATCAACTCCACCCGATCCAGCAGGCGTTCGTCGAGGCGGGGGCGGTCCAGTGCGGTTTCTGCACACCCGGATTCATCATGTCGACATACGCTCTCCTCCGTGAAGTCCGAGATCCGACCGACGACGAGATCCTCTCCGCGCTCGAAGGGAATCTGTGCCGCTGTACGGGGTACGAGAAGATCGTCGACGCGGTGCGGCTCGCTGCCGATCGGATGCGGGAGGCCTCGTGATCGACGCGATCGTCCTCGCGGCCGGCCTCGCAACCCGGATGGGAGAGATCAAGCCACTGACCCCGATCGAAGGTGAACCGGCCCTGTCGCGGATCCTCCACACGGTCGGCGCCGCGGGGATCGTCCGCCCGATCGTCGTCCTCGGATCGCGATCGGCGCAGCAGATCGAGGAGGCGATTGACTTGACTGAGTGCGTCGTGGTCATCAACGACGTGCCGGAGGCCGGGATGAGTCGATCCCTTCGCCTCGGACTTGAGGCCGTCTCCCCCGAAGCGACCGGTATCCTCGTCCTCCACGCCGACATGCCGTTCGTCCGGACCGAGACGGTCCGCACCGTGATGCGCGCCGCGGACCGAGGCGCGCAGATCGCTGCGCCGTTCCACCTGGAACAGCGGGGCTTCCCTGTCTTCTTCCACCGCTCGCGCCTGTCGGGGCTGCTGCGATCGCTGTCCGGCGACGCCGGGGGACGAGCGTACATCGAGGCCCATCGCAAGGAACTCATGCCGGTTGATGTGGCCGACCCGGGCTGCGTCTACGACATCGATCGACCGGAAGACCTCGCCGCTTGGAAAGGAGATTGCGCATGCGCTACCACCGCGTAGCCGACGAGACGGAGCTCACCGCCGCCCTGTCCGATCCAACGGCCGCAATCCTGTCCGGCGGGACCGACCTCCTCGTCAAGATCCGCGGCGGGATCGTGCGCCCCGGTCTCCTGCTCGACGTCAGCCGGATGCCGACGCTGCAGGGGATCCGACGGACCGAGTCGGAGATCGAGATCGGAGAGCGACATCCTCGCTTCGCCGGCCGTCCGTGAGGCACTACCGCTCCTCGGCACCGCGCTGAGCACGCTCGGATCGGTCCAGATCCGGAATCGCGGCACCCTCGGTGGGAACCTGGTTAACGCGTCCCCCGCGGCCGACAGCGCGATTCCGCTCCTCCTGTACGACGCGGAACTCGACCTCATTGGTCCCGGTGGCCAACGAACCGTACCTTTGGACCGCTTCTTCCTCGGCCCGGGGAAGACCGCGCTCGATCCGGGCGAGTTCATCCGCACGATTCGTGTGCCGATCTCGGGAGCCGAATACCGTGCCTTCTATCACAAGGTGGGGAAGCGCCGCGCCCTGACGATTGCGATTGCGTCGCTCGGCGCGCTGATTCGGGTCGACGAGGGCCCGGTCACCGAAGCGCGTTTCGCCGCCGGGTCTGTCGCACCGACCCCCGTCCGCCTCCGCACGGTCGAAAAGCACCTTCTGAACGCAGTGTTGAATGAGGACGCCATCGAAGAGGCAAGACGCCTGGCGATCGAGGGCGTCTCGCCGATCAGCGACATCCGTGCGACGGCCGAGTATCGTTCGCAGGTGATCGGCGAGCTCGTCGTGAGAGCTCTGAATTCCTGCCTTCCCTAACGCCATCGCACAACGAGGGGGGAGTGCAATCCGTCAGCGGCAACGGTCTGAACCTTGCGCGCTGATGCGCGAACTCGTCGCCCGTGCGCTTCGCAACTGCCTTCAGCGTTGAGCGGTATTGCCCGGGCTCTCGACAAACCCACCGTGTTTCCGCTATGCTGATCCGAAGGGAGGCCAACATGAACAGAGCGAGACGGATCTTCGGTCTCGTCGTGCTGCTCGCTACGCTCGCCGTCGCCGCCGGGTGCTTCCTCCTCAACAGACCGCCCATCGCGTCGTTCGTCGTGATCTACAATGTGACCGAGGACCCCCTTGTCGTCGACCTTGATGCTTCGTTCTCCTCGGATCCGGACGAAGACCCGATCATCGCGTACATGTGGACGTTCGGAGACGACATCGAGATTGTGGCGCCGCTTGAGTACACGAAGCTCGTCACGACATCGATCCTCCGTGTGCGCTATCCTACCGAGGGCGAGTACACGATCCAGCTGTTCGTGCGCGACGAGCGCGGCCTGACCTCCGAGGCCGGATGGCAGGAGACGATTATCCTTCCGAACATCCCGGTTGGGCCAACCCCCTGAGCGGGCAGCGACAACCACTCAAGTGTCCGGGGAGCGCCGCTTCGAGTAGTAGACGATGTCGCGGTGTGGGAGATACCCGAGTCGCTCGAAGAAGGCCATCGAACTCTCGTTCCAATCCTCGATCAGGCAGGTCACGATCTCGATCCCCTGCTCGAGCAGTCTGCCTTCCACCTCGTTGATCAAAGCACGTCCGATGCCTCGCCCGCGCTGCTCCGGCAGGACGGCCAAGCGATTGATCCACCCCTTCCGGCCGTCGTGCGTCCCAAGGACGGCACCGATCAGCATCCCCTTCTCCTCGATCGCAAGGAAGATCGAGCAGTTTCCCTCGATCTCGCGTGCAATCCGATCGCGGCCGTCCCGCCCGTACGGTCGGCAGGGGAGGCCTGCCTCCTCCCACAGCGCGATGAGTCCGTCGTAGTCCTCCGGCCTCAGCTCACGGATCTCCACGTCGAGCCCCCTGAACGCCTTCGCGAGTCCGAAACAGAGTACTCGATCGGACGTAGCCCGCAACACGGCCGGATCGGGCGCGGGACACGTCTCCCCTGCGCAAGGGTCGGGCGGCCTCCCATCGGCACCGGGGCGGCACGTAGCATCCTGGTGAGGGGAAGGGGAAGGTGAAGGACGGTATGAGAATGCGGGTCTTGTTGATCGTGACGCTCGTCGGGATCGCTCTGGCCGCGCCGTGTGCGGCCGAACTCGGACAGGCCCCGTTTGCGGTCGGTTTCGCCGTCGGGGTTCCCTATCAGTACCCCATCGACTGGTCCGGCTCCTTCTCGGTTCTCACCTGCGAGGCGTTCCTCTCGCAGAACCTGACCGCCGCGTTCGACATCGGGACGTACCCGGCTTCGTTCCCAGACTTGTACGAAGGGAGCGTCTCCCTCCTCGCCAAAGGTTGGCTCGGTGCGGCGAGCTTCTACGCCGGGGGCGGTCTCACCGCCCGTTGGCACCACATCGGCTCGACGTGGATCGGCGTCCCACACTTGAATCTGAAGGCCGGCATCCAGGCGTGGGTTCTCGAGTCCTTCGCTCTGGCGCTCCAGGTCCGATCCATCGAGGCACTTCCCGTTAGCTGGACGTTCACGCCCGAGATCTCGCTCGGGTTGACCGTGGCCATCGGCCGTGCCCGTCCAACGACGCTCTTCGCGGACGGGGCGACGCTGTGGGTTCTCGTAGGACTCGGCGTCGCCGCGTTGATCGCTTTCCTCCCACGAATCTAGCCCGCGCGACGGGATTCGCCAATGTCCGGTTCGTCCGCTCGGACGTCCTCTTCATTTCGTTCCGGACTTGTGCTATACTGAACCTCCGCGTGGATGTGCGCTGATAGAAGCGCGAACAGCAGCGAACTACAAGAGATTGGTTGTGGATCGGGGGCCCGAGGGGCGTCCGATTCTATCTGATTGTCGGAGGCGCGAATGCCCCAGGAGAATCGATGAGAGAATCAAAAGCAACGATCAACCTAAGCAAGAACCTGAGCGCAAAGCCGGAGGAGGACCGCAAGACCGCCGCGCGCTCCTCGAGATCTGACAACCCGATCCGGACGTACTTCGGCGAGATCAGTCGCGTGCCCCTTCTCACGCGCGAAGACGAGGTCCGCCTGTCAAAGCGGATCGAGCGCGGAGACAAGCAGGCGAAGGAGGAGCTGGCGGAGGCGAATCTCCGACTCGTGGTCTCGATCGCCAAGAAGTACCGAGGCTGCGGGCTGCCGTTCCTCGATCTGATTCAGGAGGGCAACCTCGGGCTGATGAAGGCAATCGAGAAGTTCGATTACACGAAGGGATACAAGTTCTCCACCTACGCCACGTGGTGGATCCGACAGGCGATCCTTCGGGCGATCACCAATCGCTCGCGGACGATCCGCGTTCCGACGCACATCAACGAGCTGATTCGGAAGATCTACCAGGTCGAGCGGAATTTCCTCAAGGAAACCGGCGATCTGCCGACGCCCGAGACCCTCGCCGCCGAACTCGAGACGACGGTGGAGAACATCATCAAGGCGAAGAAGACCGCCCAGAGCATGACCTCGCTCGACATGCCAATCGGTCACGACGACGACGGCTCGGTCCTCGGGGACTTCATCGAAGATGCCTCGGTCGAATCCCCGGAGCGCGAGACGTTTGAGCATCTCCTCGTGCAGGAATTGGAGCGCGCCCTCGACGAGCGGCTCACCGATCGCGAACGGCGCATCCTCGAGCTCCGCTACGGGCTGAACGACTACCAGCCGAAGACTCTCGACGAGGTCGGGATTGAGTTCGGCATCAGCCGCGAGCGCGTCCGTCAGATCCAGAAGGAGGCGCTCGGCAAGCTGCAGGATTCCTCTCTCAAACGGCGCCTCGAATGGTTCAAGCTTCTGTCTGAAGCGGCGTAGCGTTCGGCAGTGGCTTCTGGTGCCCGCATTCCTTGTTCGTGCAGCGTAGTTCCTCGCCCTTCTTCTCCACCAGGATGCCGGCGTCACACGCCGGGCACGACTCGACCGGTCGGTCGCTGACCGCATACCGGCATTCCGGATACCGATTACAGCTGTAGAAGGTTCGCCGACGCTTCGACGAGTACTTCTCGACTAGCTCCCCTTCGCGGCAACTCGGGCATCGCACGCCGGTGGAGACGGGCGCCGTCTGCCCGCACTCGGGATCGGTGCACTTGTAGTATCGCCCGAAGCGGCCCACCCTCAGCTCCATCTCGCCGCCGCATGCGGCGCAGGGGATCCGTTCCGTGTGCTTCTCAGCCGCCGCTGCAAGGGCCTCCTGTACCCTGACCCCGTCGGCCTCATAGCGGACCGGCACGTCGGGCGGCAGATTGACTGTGTTCCGGCACGTCGGGTAGTCGGTGCAGCCGAGGAAGAAGGAGCCCTTCCAGTAGCGAAGCTCCATCGGCGATCCGCAGACCTCACACGTCACGTCCGACGGCACCTGGAAGATGCGGTTCGCGCCCTTTTCGATCTCTCCCTCCAGTGCGATGAGGCGTTCGGAGAACGGGCCGTAGAACTCGTTCAGTGCCTCCGAGCGGGACATGCCTCCCTCTTCGATCTCGTCGAGATCCTCCTCCAAGTGGGCCGTAAATCGCGGATTGACCGTCTCCGCGAAGTGGCGTTGAAGGAAGTCGACGACCATCTGACCGAGCAGGGTCGGTCGCAGGCTCCCGCCATCCTTGATCGCGTAGCCCCGATCCTGAATCACCGAGATGATCGAAGCGTACGTGCTCGGACGGCCAATCCCCTCTTTTTCCAGCAGGTTGATCAGGCCGGCCTCGCTGTAGCGTCGTGGCGGCTCGGTGAACTTCTGCCGCGATTCGAGATCCTCCAAAGCGACTCGATCCCCCTCACTGACAGCCGCCGGAATCAGGCTCTCCTTCGTTCGCTGCTCGGGGAGTGCACGGAGGAATCCGTCGAATTGAAGGACGCTCCCAGCCGCTTCCAGCGTGTACGCGCCAGCCTCCAGGATGATCTTCTTCTGCCGGTAGACAGCCGGCGCCATCTGTGTCGCGAGAAATCGGCCGTGGATCAGCGCGTAGAGCTTCAGCTGGTCGGCCGAGAGGTGCCGCGCGATCGATTCGGGCGCCCGGGTCTCGTCGGTCGGTCGGATCGCCTCGTGGGCGTCCTGCGAACGTCGCTTGTTCTTGAACGTTCGTGTCTTGGAGGAGAGATACTCCTTTCCGTACATCGACGCGATCACATCGCGAGCCTGCTCGATCGCCGCCTCCGAAACGCGAACTGAGTCGGTCCGCATGTATGTGATCAGCCCCTCGGTCTCCTCGGCTAGGGCGATCCCCTCATAGAGTTCCTGCGCGATCCGCATCGTCCGCTTCGGTGTGAACCCGAGTTGCGAGGACGCTGCTTGCTGCAGCGTGCTCGTGATGAACGGCGCCGAAGGATTCCGCTTTCGTTCCTTCTCCTCCACCTTGACCACGCGGATCTCGCCGGCGGCTCGGATCTCGGCGTCCACCACTTCGGCCGCCGCTCCGCTCGGAACCGACAGCTTCTCGCCGTCTCGCTTCGTCACCGAAGCGACAAACGGTTCGCCGTTTTTCAGATGGGCATCGATCTCCCAGTACTCCTCCGGCACGAACGCCGTGATCTCGGCCTCCCGATCGCGAAGTAGCCGAAGCGCGACCGATTGCACTCTCCCCGCGGACAGGCCGGCGAAGCGGTTCCCCGCGATCGTGCGCGAAAGGAGTGGGCTAACAAGGTACCCCATCAATCGATCGAGGATCCGTCGAGTCCGTTGCGCCTCGACCTTCTTCAGGTCGATCACGCCCGGCGCCTTCAGCGCGTCGAGGATCACCGGCTTCGTGATCTCGTTGAACACGGGCCGAGCGAACGCCTTCTCGTCCTTCACCACGCGGTTGAGGATCGTAAACAGGTCGAACGCGATCGCCTCGCCTTCGCGATCATGGTCAGTAGCAAGGTAGACGCGTTCAGCATCCTTCGCCGCGTCACGCAGCTGCGCGACGATCTTGCTCCGCTTCGTCTCGAACTTCGGCGCGAAGTCCTTTTCGACGTTCACGCCGAGGTCGTTCTTCGGCAGATCTCTCACGTGTCCCTGCGACGACAGGACACGGTAGTCGTTCCCCAAGTACTGCCCGATCGTGCGCGCCTTGGTCGGCGATTCGACGATAATCAGGTTTTTCAATCCCACAGGCTCCTTTCGAAGTGGCCCATTATACAGAAGCACCTTGCGAAGTCGAGGTCACCGATTTCCTCCGGCCGGATGATCGTCGGGCGCGACCTCCTTGAGCAACGTACAATCGCCCCCAGAGAGGTGGGACATGGACTACGTCGTTGTTGAAGGTCTCCCCGCGGTCGGGAAGAGCGAGGTCCTTGCGCTCCTGGCGCGCTTCTACCCCGAGAGCGTCCGCGTTCTCCCGGAACTCGTCCAACGGGTCGTCCAACGCGAGGGGCTTGACCTGTTCCGCGAACGCGAGGCCCTCACGGCGGCGATCGCGGCCTCGCTGCCGGGGCGGAGAGAGCGGATCCTCGAAATCCTAGACCAGGGATTCCTCTGCCTGGAGGAATCTC
>CBFCYU010000050.1:0-10095 GCA_965602415.1 uncultured bacterium
GGATCACATGACGCCATGCGGTGATCAGCCGCAGGCGATTGCCGCCCTGCTCGACGGGGTGGATGCAGGCTACCGTTGCCAGACGCTATTGGGGGCGACCGGGACGGGGAAGACGTTCACCATCGCCAACGTGATCCAGCAAGTGCAGCGGCCGACGCTGGTGATTGCGCACAACAAGACGCTGACGGCGCAGTTGTGCAGCGAGTTCCGCGAGCTCTTCCCGAACAGCGCGGTCCACTACTTCGTCTCGTACTACGACTACTACCAGCCGGAGGCGTACCTGCCGCAGACCGATACGTACATCGAGAAGGACTCATCGATCAACGACGAGATCGATCGCCTCCGCCACGCGGCGACGTCGGCCCTGTTCGAGCGGCGCGACGTGATCATTGTCGCGTCGGTCTCTTGCATCTACGGGCTCGGTTCTCCGGTCAACTACTACGATATGTCGATCGATCTGAAGCGCGGGGAGCACAGAGATCGCGACGACGTGATGCGGGCGATGGTCCAGCTGCAGTACACGCGCAACGAGATCGGATTCGAACGGGGGACATTCCGCGCCCGAGGCGACACGGTGGAGATCATCCCGGCGTACGAAGAGAAGGTGATTCGGATCGAGTTCTTCGGCGACGAGATCGATCGCATCACCGTTCTTGACCCGGTCACCGGGCACCCAATTCGCGAGGAGGACGAAGTCATCATCTATCCAGCGTCGCACTTCATTACGCCAACCGAACGGGTGCGGCTCGCCGTCGACGAGATCGCCGAAGAGCTGGAGGAGCGCCTGGGGCGCTTGCGGAAGGAGGGACGCCTGCTCGAGGCGCAGCGGCTCGAGCAGCGGACGCGGTACGACCTGGAGATGTTACAGGAGATGGGCTATTGCACGGGGATCGAGAACTACTCCCGGCACCTCGACGGTCGACGAGCCGGGCAGCCGCCGTCGGTCCTGATCGACTACTTCCCGAGCGACTTCCTGCTCGTTATCGACGAGTCTCACCAGACGGTCCCGCAGATCCGCGGGATGTACCACGGGGATCGCTCGCGGAAGACGACGCTGGTCGATTACGGGTTCCGTCTTCCGTCGGCGCTCGACAATCGTCCGTTGACGTTCACCGAGTTCGAGGAGCGGATCAACCAGGTGGTCTTCATGTCGGCAACGCCGGGGCCGTACGAGCACGAGCACGGCGAGCAGATCGTCGAGCAGTTGATCCGGCCGACCGGCCTCGTCGATCCCGAGGTTCAGGTTCATCCGGTGAAGGGGCAAGTCGATCACCTGATCGCCGAGATCCGCGACGTCGTGGCGCGGAGCGAACGGGTGCTGGTTACGACGCTGACCAAGCGGATGGCCGAGGACCTGACCGAGTACCTGGTCGAGCTGGGGATCCGCGCGCGGTATCTCCACTCGGAGATCGATACGCTCGATCGGATCGACATTCTCCGCGACCTGCGATTGGGGACCTTCGACGTCCTCGTTGGGATCAACCTCCTGCGGGAGGGGCTCGATCTTCCTGAGGTGGCGTTGGTGGCGATCCTCGATGCGGACAAGGAGGGATTCCTGCGGTCGGGGACGTCGCTGATCCAGACGATCGGGCGGGCGGCGCGAAACGTCCACGGGAGGGTGCTAATGTATGCCGACAGGCTGACCGATTCGATCCGGCACGCCGTCGACGAGACGAACCGCCGCCGTTCGATTCAGACCGCGTACAACGAAGCGCACGGGATCACCCCGCAGACGGTGCAACGGGAGATCACCGACATCGTTCAGTCGCTCCGCTCGACGTCCCCGCAGCCGCAGCAGGTTCGCGAGCGACCCGAGCCTCAGTCGCGGCAGGAGCTGATCACGGTGATTAAGGACCTCGAGAAGCGGATGCTGCAGGCGGCCGATCGGCTGGAGTTCGAGCTGGCGGCGAACCTGCGCGATGAGATCCGGGAGTTGAAGAAGGGGCTATGAACTCCATCCACGTGAAGGGTGCCCGGGAGCACAACCTGAAGGACATCGACGTCGTCCTCCCCCGCGACCGCCTGATCGTCATCACCGGGATCTCCGGTTCGGGGAAGAGTTCGCTGGCGTTCGACACGATCTATGCGGAGGGGCGGCGCCGGTACGTCGAATCCCTGTCGGCGTACGCGCGGCAGTTCCTCGGGCAGATGGACAAGCCGGACGTCGACTTCATCGAGGGGCTCTCGCCGGCGATCTCGATCGATCAGAAGACCCGCAGCCACAACCCGCGATCGACCGTCGGGACGGTGACCGAGATCTACGACTACCTTCGCCTCTTGTACGCGAGGATCGGGCACCCTCATTGCCCGACGTGCGGCGAGCCGATCAGCCAGCAGTCGGCGGAGCAGATCATCGATGCGATCATGGATTGGCCGAAGGGGACAAAGATTCAGATCCTCTCCCCGGTCGTCCGTGGACGAAAGGGCGAGTACAAGAAGACGTTCGACGAGATCCGGCAGGAGGGGTTCACCCGCGTTCGCGTCGACGGGGTCGTCCGAACGCTCTACGAGGAGATCGAGCTTGTCAAGCAGCAGAAGCACACGATTGAGATCGTCGTCGACCGCGTCGTCGTCGAGCCGGAGAAGCGATCCCGGATCGCCGATTCGGTGGAGACGGCGCTGAAGCACGGCGGCGGGCTGGTCAGCCTGCTCACCGGCGGTGGGGACGAGCACATGTACAGTGAGCACTACGCGTGCATCCAGTGTGGCGTGAGCTACGAAGAGCTGTCCCCGCGCATGTTCTCGTTCAACAGCCCGTTCGGCGCTTGCCCGGAATGCAGCGGGCTCGGGTACCGGAAGGAGATCGATCCGGATCTGGTGATCGACCCGCGCTTCGGGGTGATGAACGGCGGGCTGATCCCGTTCGCCAATACGTCGAGCAAGTGGTATGAAGCGCAGATGACCGCACTGGCTGAGTCGCTGAAGATCGACCCGCTGCAGCCGCTCGGCGAGATCCCGAAGAAGAAACTCGACGTCATCCTCTACGGGACGGGCGGCAAGGAGATCAGTTTCTACTACAAGTCGTCATCGGGCTACGAGCGGACGATCAAGCGCCCATTCAGGGGGATTGTCGTTTCTCTCGAGCGCTGGTATCGGGAGACGACGTCGGAGCAGTGGCGGCAGGAGCTGGAGCAGTACTTGGCGACGCTCCCCTGTCCGGAGTGCGGTGGGGCGCGGCTGAAGCCGGAGATCCTGGCTGTCACGGTCGACGGGCTGAACATCCACGAGGTGACGACCCTGTCGATCCGCAGTGCGCTGACCTTCTTCGAGAACCTGTCCCTCTCGCCTCGGGAGGAGCTGATCGCGGCCCAGATTTCAAAGGAGATCGAAGCGCGGCTCGGTTTCATGGTCGCCGTCGGCCTCGACTACCTGACCCTCGATCGACAGGCGGGGACGCTCGCCGGCGGGGAGGCGCAGCGCATCCGGCTGGCGACACAGATCGGAAGCCAGCTGACCGGCGTTCTGTACGTCCTCGACGAGCCGTCGATCGGGCTCCACCAGCGAGACAATCGGCGCCTACTCAAGACGCTCAAGGGACTCCGCGATCTCGGGAATACCGTGATCATCGTCGAGCACGACGAGGAGACGATGCGCGAGAGCGACTTCATCCTCGATCTCGGTCCCGGCGCCGGGGTGCACGGGGGACGCGTCGTCGTTGCGGGGTCGCCGGAAGAGATCGCCGGCCATCCCGAGTCGGTCACTGGGCAGTACCTGTCCGGCAGGCTGCGGATTCCGGTCCCTGAGAAGCGGCGCAAAGGGAACGGGAAGTCGCTCAAGGTTCTCGGTGCGGCGGTTCACAACCTGCGCGGGATCGACGTGGAGTTCCCGCTGGGGCGGTTCGTCTGCGTCACCGGTGTCTCCGGGTCGGGGAAGAGCTCGCTCGTCGACGAGGTCCTCTATCGCGGCGTGGCCCACGAGCTGCACCTGGCGGCGCGCCGGGCCGGACCGCACGACGAGATCGTCGGGATCGAGCACATCGACAAGGTGATCGAGATCGATCAATCGCCGATCGGCCGCACGCCTCGGTCGAACCCGGCGACCTACACCAAGCTGTTCGACGACATCCGGGCGCTGTTCGCCCGAACGCCGGACGCGAAGCTGCGCGGATACGCGGCCGGTCGATTCAGCTTCAACGTCAAGGGTGGCCGCTGCGAGTCGTGTCAGGGGCAGGGGCGGGAGAAGATCGAGATGCACTTCCTCCCCGACGTGTACGTGCCGTGCGAGGTCTGCAAGGGGACGCGGTACAACCGGGAGACGCTTCAGGTTCGCTACAAGGGGAAGTCGATCGCCGACATCCTGTCGATGTCGGTCGAGGAGTCGCTGACGTTCTTCGAGAATGTCCCGCGGATCCGACGAAGACTGCAGACGCTCTACGACGTGGGCATGACGTACGTCGAGCTTGGACAACCGGCGACGGAGCTCTCCGGAGGCGAGGCACAGCGGATCAAATTGGCAAAGGAGCTCTCCAAGCGCTCGACCGGGAAGACGCTGTACATCCTCGATGAGCCGACGACCGGGCTCCACGCGGCCGACGTGAGCAAGCTGCTTGAGGTCCTGCATCGCCTCGTCGACACCGGGAACACGGTCGTCGTGATCGAGCACAACCTGGACGTGGTAAAGACGGCCGATTGGATCGTCGATCTCGGTCCGGAAGGGGGCGACGGCGGCGGGCGGGTCATCGCCACCGGCACGCCCGAGGAGATCATCGACGTCGAGGCGTCGCACACCGCGGAGTACTTGCGACGGGTTCTGGAACAGCCGATCGCCAACGCGGCATCGCGTGACGGATCGTAGCACCGTGCGTTTCGCAAGGGAGGAACGTTGAACGGAATCAGGAAGTGGGTGGCAACGTTGATCTGTGCCGCGCTGTTGGCCTGCATCGGGGCAGCGGCGTCCGCTCGCACGTACTGGGTGTACTACGACTGCTCGCCGGGGGTCGCTACCGTCATCGTTCTCACCAACGCGAGCGAGTTCGCACTGGAGGACGGCGTTGTCGTGCGGCTCTACGACGCAAACGGGTCGTTGATCCTCGAATCGGTGTACGGTCTGACGGCGTACGAGTCGACGGCGGTGTTCCTCAACGGTCTCTTCGACGAGACGGAAGAGTCGGCGTGGGGCCTGGCGGAAATCGAGAGCCAGCTGCTCCTTCAGATTGGGATGTGGCTTGGGACGGGAGACGACTGGCTGTTTGTGGAGAACTACGGGGAACTCGTCGGGAACATGGCGGAGCCAGCCATCGATTCGTACTGGTATGGGCTGAACTACGCCAACACGCAGAACCGACGCACGACCGTCACAATCCTCAACCCGAACGATCGCCTCGTGCTCGGAGCGTTCTACATGTACGACGCGTACGGCGTGCTCCAGTACTACCGAAACCTTCAGCTTCCTGCCCGTCAACCGACGTACGTCGACGTGGAGAGGGTCTTCCCGGTCGGGGACGACGTGTGGGGATTGATCGACGTCGAGACGGAGGAACCGGTGCTCCTCGTTTGCGGGTATTTCGACGAAGAGGGGCACTTGATCGATGTCGATGTCGTCGATCGACCCTACTATTTGGAGATCGTCGAACAAGAATGAATGCGACGCGCCGGGGGTGAGCCAATCTCCGCTCAGCTGTCGGCGCGTCGCACTGCAAGCGCGAATCGCTTCGCTAGTAGCAGGTCGAATCGACTTGGACGATTCCTCTCGCCGTACCTATGCCGCCGCCCTCATCGATGACCGTGAGCGTGACGATGAAGGTGTTCTGGCTGTCGTACGCGTGCGTGACGACCGGGCCGGAATCGGTCGATCCGTCTCCGAAGTCCCAGTGGTAGCTGACGATCTTCCCGACTGCGGGACGTGAAGCCGTTCCGTCGAACTGGATCGGCTCACCAACCTGTGCGCCGGAGCAGGACCAGTTGCTCGTAATGATCGCGAACGGGGTGTCATCGGCTCCGCACGTGTTATCGTCGCCGCACTGGCTCTGACCGGGCTGGACGTTGATCCCGATGTGCGTCCGGCCGGTCGCTCCGTCCGCGTCGGTCACCGTCAACGAGGCGACGTAGTAGCCGCCCAGATTGTATGCGTGGTCGACCACCACACCGATCCCGGTGTTGCCGTCGCCAAAATCCCACTCGTAGTTGACGATCGCGTCCTGCGCGTCGTAGGAGGCGGAGGCGTTGAAAATGACCCTGATCCCCGGGAGCGGGCTCTCGTTGTTTACCGATGCTACGGCGACGGGGGCGGCGTTCGTTACGACCACCGCGATCTGCTGGGTATCGATCGACCCCTCGTCGTCGATCACGGTCAGCTTGACGAGGTACGTGCCCTGCTGGACGAACGTGTGGTCGCACGCGTCGGCGACCTGCGTACCCATGCTCGCCGGATCGCCGAAATTCCATCGATACTCGACGATCGTCCCGTCGTCGTCGTGAGAGTGCAGCGCGTCGAATTCGACGGTGAGTGGAGCGGGCCCCTCTCTCGGCACGGCGTCGATGACGGCTCTCGGAGTCTTGTTCACCACGTCGTTCATGATCGTGTTCAGTACGCATCCGGAGAGGAGGACCGGCGCCAGGAAGACCAGAATGACGATGAGGCGTTTCAGTTTCATGGTCAGTCCACACTCCCACACGTCCACGGCACGTCACCGGTCACGTCCGTGTTGCACGGCGGACCGCCCTTGACGACCACCTGTTCGACGTAGGTCGTCTGGTCGCCGTCGTTGTCGGTGACGGTCAACGCGATGCTGTAGGTCCCGGCGTAGAGGAACTCGTGCGTGACGGTCGGGCCTTCCGCAGTCGCCGGCTCGCCGTTCCCATCGCGATACCCGAAGTACCACTCGTACAAGACGATCTCCCCATCGTCACTGCACATGTCTACGGCGTTGAACGTGATCGTCTCGCTGCACGAAACGAAATCGACCCCGTCCATGTTGCTCTTCGGTGTGTAGGAGAAGCCCGCGAGCGGCGGAGGATTGAGCGCTTGCACCGTCATCGTCTGCGAGGAGGAGGCCCCCTCTTCGTTGATGATCGTCAGACGTACGACATAGACACCGTCTTCGTTGTACGTGTGGTCGGCGACCGGACCTTCTTCCGCCCCCCCGTCGCCGAACGACCACAAGTACGTCATGATTTC
The DNA here is from genome assembly GCA_965602415.1 of uncultured bacterium. Taxonomy (GTDB): domain Bacteria; phylum Bipolaricaulota; class Bipolaricaulia; order UBA7950; family UBA9294; genus JANQEA01. The sequence continues at coordinate 7,117 of CBFCYU010000050.1, forward strand.
CCCGGTCGGAGCATAGGACAACGTCGCGTCGAAACTCGCCGTGAACGGGACAACGTGCTCAGCGAGCGACGCTGTGAACAGTGCCTGCGGTTGCGTCGACTGCAGGTTCAGGCAACCGGAGATCGATGCTGCGACGAGGCCGACCGTCAGCAAGCACAGGATGCATTTCCCCCTCTTCATGATTTACTCCTTCCTCCCGTCGAGGGAGAGGTCGATATTGATCGAAACGGTCAGCTGGACTGTGAGCCCGCTCAGACCGATCGACTCACCGGTCTCGTCTCCATCCAGATCAAGGACATTCGCTGCCTCATCGGTAAGCTCGGCGATCTTCGCTGAGCGATAGGTGAGGCGACTGCCGATCATGAACCAGGGCGCGACCGGATAGGTCAGAGAGAACCCGGCTTCGAATCCGATCGATCCGCCCGTGTAACGACCCTCGCCTTCCGGTGGAACGCCCGCGATGATGTCCGTGTATTCAGTTGGGATCTCGAACACCGTCTTGCGATCTAGAATGACGTAGTAGAATCCGATGCCGCCGAACGCGCCGAGACGCAACCCAATGTCGAGGAACGTCGCCTCTCCTTCGAGAACACCCCCGACGGAGTGGAACGCGAGATCGACGTTGATCTCCGAGACCTCTGCTCCCTCGTAGAAGCCGCTCGTCGCCGTCGAAGCGCGCGAGTAGCCGACGTGGCCGCCGAGGGCAAACCAGTCTGTCAGCCAGTAGCGCTCGGCTGCTTGGAGGTACATCCCACCGCCGATCGGAGGAACGGGATTGACCGCCCCGGTGACGTCGGGGTGCACGGCGAACGTCTCGTTCAGGTGCGTGATGAGCGTGTTGAACAGCCCGATCGATTCGTTGATCGCGTCGAGCGAAGTTGCCGACGGGCCTCCTCCGAACGACATCTCCAATGGCCCGGCGATCGTGGCGAGATGGATCAACCCGACGAACAACAGCGCAGCCGCTAGCCCCTTCATCGTTCCCCCTTTGCCAAGGTCGATGAGCCGGAGACGAGAGACGTCCCGCGACGGGAGCGCCGCTCGCATCACCCGGTACTGCGATGGTAGGGGCTCGGTTCCCGACGCCGAAGCTCATCGAAGGCGTCGGAAGACGACGTGTTTCGGAAGGGGGAGGGACCTACGTCCCGCGAAAAGAAGACCGGAGGGCGTCGAGCGTCGTATCGACATCGGAGCGAGACACATCGAGGTGCGTCACCATCCGGATTCTGGGATTGCCCGCTCCCAGCGGGAGTGCGAGGATTCCGTGCGCCTTGAGTCGCTCCGTGAGAACGTGCGCGTCGACCTCGTGCCGCCCGATCGCGGCCCCGTCGACGCCGAAGTAGACCAAGTTGGACCAGGGACCCTCTCCGGCCTGATCGCAAGAGAGCCCGTCCAGCTCGTCGATCCCGGCTGCGAGCCGCGCCGCGTTTGCGTGGTCGCCGGCCAATCGGTCGATGTGATGGTCGAGGGCGTACAGGCCGGCGGCCGCGAGGATCCCCACTTGCCGCATCCCTCCGCCGATGGCCTTTCGCGTCCGACGCGCCTCGTCGATGAACGCGTGATCGCCGCACAACACGGAACCGACCGGTGCGCCCAAGCCTTTCGATAGGCAGATCATTACGGAGTCAGCGCTTCCGGTGAACCTGATTGGTTCGACGCCGCGTGCGATCGCAGCGTTGAACAACCGCGCTCCGTCGAGATGGACTGCGAGGCCGTATCGTTTGGCCAACGCCCCGACGGCGTCGCTGTACTCGGGAGAGAGGGGGATGCCGCCGCAGCGGTTGTGCGTGTTCTCCAGACAGATCAGTCTCGTTCGGGGGAAGTGAACGTCCGACGGATCGCGGATCGCCGTCTCGACGGCGGAGAGATCGAGCGTGCCGTCGTCAGGATTGGGTAAGACGTAGGGATGGATCCCGCCGAGCCCGGAACAGCCGCCGACCTCGTACAGGAACGTGTGCGAACGGTCGCCGAGGATGATCTCGTCTCCGCGGCCGGCGTGCGTCAGGAGTGCGACGAGGTTCCCCATCGTCCCGCTAGCGACGAACAGGCCGGCCTCCTTGCCGAGAAGGGACGCCGTGCGCTCCTCGAGGCGAAGGACGGTGGGATCCTCTCCGAAGACGTCGTCTCCCACCTCGGCCGTAGCGATGGCCTGGCGCATCCCGTCCGTCGGGCGTGTCACCGTGTCGCTGCGCAGGTCGATCCACTTCATCTTCGTCACTCCTTCCAACCAGTCCGCCGCTATCGATTGCAGTCTGACCTGGTGCTTCGGTCGTCCCAGCCGTTCTCCCCGATCAGCGGCACGAATCGGCAAGGCCCAAGGTCCTCACGGACCGTTCGCCCCAAATGATACACGATTCGAACGAGCTGCTGGCTGTACATCGAGCCGATCGGGCCGACGAAGATCCCGTAGTCAGCCAATTGGTGAAGGAAGCTCTCCGGGACGTCGGGCAGGCTTCCGGTGGCGAGGATCCGATCGAACGGAGCCCGGTCCGGAAGCCCGAGGGTTCCGTCTGCCACGACGGATTGGATGCAGTCGTAGCCCAGTTCTTCGAACAGAGTCCGAGCCCGCTGCGCAAGCCGCGACGATCGCTCGATCGTCCACACGCGGACGCTGCACTCGGCGAGGATTGCCGTCTGGTAACCGGAGCCGGTACCGATCTCGAGGACCTTGGCTCCTCGGTCCAGCATCAGCGCCTCGGTCATCAGTGCCACGATGTAGGGCTGCGAAATCGTCTGACCCTCGCCGATCGGGACGGGGTAGTCGGAGTACGCCTCGCCGATCAGCTCCGGTGGGACGAATCGGTGCCGAGGAACGCGCCGCATTGCATCAAGGACGCGGTCGTCCCGAATCCCACGTCGCCGAAGATCGTGCTCGACCATCCGTGTCCGACGATCGGCCTGTGTCCGTTCAATCCGAGAGTCGTCCACCACGCGCCATTCTAGCCGACAAGCCAGGGTCATGGCCCATCACTCCTCGCA
>CBFCYU010000051.1:0-10044 GCA_965602415.1 uncultured bacterium
CGTCTTCGACCCGCTGGCCCGTCTCGGGGTCCGTGTTCCCGAACAGGAGTGGGCGGATGCCCGTAAGGTGCTCGAAGTCCGCGTTTCCATTGGTGTGGTCGTGGTGATCGTGGGTGCAGAACGCGCGGACGATCGTAAGGTCGTTCTCCCGCGCGACTTGTACCACCCTGTCCGGCGTGTAGGACGGGTCAATGACCACGGCGTTGCGTGTCGACACGTCGGCGACGAGGTAAGCGAAGTTGCGGTCACCGCCGGTGTGGATCTGGTGGATGAACACGTGTCTCCTTTCCGATTCCGTTTGGGTCATGCGATCGTTCATTCTACGTCCGGATCGCGCCGTGCCGCAACGGGGTGCTGTTGTCAAAGTACAGAAAAAGTGTTATCGTTACATTACAGCAAAGAGGCACCCATCCAATGAACGAAGGAGGCACGAATGAACGGACGGAGTGGGAGTACGTGGTGGATGGCGGCGGGCTTGGTGATTCTGCTCACTGCGGCGGGCTTCGGTGCGGACATCGTGATCAACGAGGTCGCGTGGGCCGGCACGGCAGCGAATGCGAGCGACGAGTGGATCGAGCTGTACAACCCGACGGAGGACGCGGTCGACTTGACCGGATGGATCCTCACGTTTGGGGAGAGAACGATCCACCTGGGCGCCGTGGAAGGTGACACGACCGAGATTCGTCGAGCGACGATCGAGGCGGGCGGCTACTTCCTGCTTGAGCGAACGGACGACGAGACGGTATCGGACATCGAGGCCGACGTGCTGTACCCCGGGGCGCTTGTGAACGGCGGAGCCGCGATCGAGCTGCGAAACGCGGATGGGGAACTCGTCGATCGAGTGGATGCGACGGAGACCGGCTGGTCGGCCGGGACGACGGTCGATGGAGAGCCGGCCTTTGCGTCGATGGAGCGTGTCGACCCGCTTGGCGATGTAGCCGAGTGGGCGAGCAACGACGGTTGGATCCGACACGGAGTGGATGCAAACGGAGATCCGCTGAACGGGACGCCGGGGCACGAGAACAGCGCTCGCGTCATCGCCTTGGTCGCACCGAAGGTCGAACTGATCGCGCCGATCGAGGAGGGCTCGATCCTATCCGGGACCGTGATCATCGAGTGGTCGGCGACCGACCCCGACGGCGCGGCCGAGGCCCTGGAGGTTTCGATCGAGATCTCCTTGGACGGCGGAGAGACGTGGGAAGTCGTGATGAAGAGCCTCGCCAATGGCGGAAGCTACGTGTGGGACACCACTGCGTGCCCGGACGGGGACGAGGTTCGAGTGAAGGTGGTCGCCGAGGACGGCGACGGCTATCGAGGTGAGGCTGAAAGCCCGATGCTCACGATTCGGAACGCGGCGGACTAGGCACGGCCGACGGGTCGACGAGAATCTCACGTACGTCATCCAGGTGGGCGCGAACTACCTCCTCGCCCGCCTGGATGGCCTCTTTCGTGTGCTCGAATCCGAACATTTTGATCCATCCGACGTCCGGCCGAAGGACGAGCAGCCTGCCTCCGAATTGCTCGCGGGCACGCGTGAGCTGGAGGCTCGTGAGATGCTGAGACGTCGCCCGCTGGGACTGGAGGATCGCGTCTAGGCACGTCTCGATCTCGCGATCGAGAGGCGCTCCGGAATCGACGGCGAGGACGGCCTCGGCCCCCATGTCGATCACGGTGTCGATGGGGAGCTTCTCGACGATCCCGCCGTCGATCAGATAGCGTCCGTCCCTCGCAACCGGCGAGAAGACGCCGGGGACGGCGGTGCTGGCGGTGATCGCGGAGGCGAGTCTTCCGTCCGCTAGAACGACCCGCTCACCCGTCTCGAGATCGGCGGCGACGGCAGCGAACGGGATCAGCGTGTCCTCGAATCGCTTGTTCGCGGTCAGCAGGGAGAAGAGCTCGTCCAGTCGGGCGAGATCGTGCGATGACGCTCCCTCCTCGCGCCACGGCGAGCCGCGGACGTACTCCATGACGCTTCGGCCGATGATCTTCTGAAGCTCGCGGAGTGTGCTGTCGGTGACTTGCAGGAGTTCGTTCAGGTCGATCGCCTCGAGGAGCCTGCGGACCATCGTGAGATTGGCGCCGATCGCCTTGGTCGCGCCGATGGCGGCCCCCATGCTCGTGCCGGCGATCATCGAGACGGGAATCCCCGCCTCGTCGAGGGCGAGGAGGACGCCAAGGTGAGCGAGTCCGCGGGCTCCACCACCGCCGAGTGCCAAACCGAGTTTTCGCGTCATCGTATCAAACCAAACCCCTTCCGCCCGATCATAGTCGAGCGGAAGGGGTCGTCCAAGCTACTTGAAGATCTGCTCTAGTACGGCATGCCACCGGGCATCGGCGGCATCGCCGGCTCGTCTTCCTTGATCTCGGCGACGAGCGCGTCGGTCGTCAGGAGCATCCCGGCGATCGAGACAGCGTTCTGAAGCGCCGACCGCGTGACCTTGGTCGGGTCGATGATCCCGGCGTCGAACATGTCGTGATACTCCTCCGCGACGACGTCGAATCCGATCCCTTCCTTCTCCACGCGAATCTTCTCGACGACGATCGCGCCTTCAAAGCCGGCGTTGAGCGCCAGCTGGCGAAGCGGCGCCTCGAGTGCCCGCTTCAGAATCGAAACGCCGACGGCCTCGTCGCCTTTCAGCTTCTTCATCGCGTCGAGCGCCTTGGTCGCGAATAAGAGCGCGACGCCGCCCCCGGGGAGAATCCCCTCGTCGACGGCCGCCTTGGTCGCCTCGAGCGCGTCCTCCATCCGGTGCTTCTTCTCCGAAAGCTCGGTCTCGGTCGGGGCGCCAACCTTGATGACGGCCACGCCGCCGGCGAGCTTCGCTTTCCGCTCTTCCAGCTTCTCGCGGTCGTAGGACGAGTCGGTCGTCTCGATCTGAGCCTCGATCTGCTCGATCCGGCCGTGGATCGCCTCGGGCTTGCCCTTTCCGGCGATGATCGTCGTGTTGTTGCTGTCGACCTTGATCGTCTCGGCCGTTCCGAGCATGTCGAGCGTCGTGTCCTTGATCTGCATCCCGGCGTCCTCGGCGACGACAGTCCCGCCGGTCACGACCGCGACGTCCTCGAGCATTGCCTTGCGGCGGTCGCCGAATCCAGGGGCCTTGACGGCGCAGCTCGACAGTGTCCCCTTTAGCTTGTTCAGCACGAGCGTCGTCAGCGCCTCGCCGGTGACGTCTTTGGCGATGAGGAGCAACGGCTTGCCGGCCTGAACGACCTTCTCGAGGAGCGGAACGAGGTCCTGCGCGCTCTTGATCTCCTGGTCGGTGACGAGAATCAGCGGCTTGTCGAGGAGAACCTCCATCTTCTTCGGGTCGGTGACGAAGTATGGGGAGATGTACTCGCGGTCGAACTGCATCCCCTCGACCACGTCGTAGAAGGTGTCGATCGTGTCGGAATCCTCGACGGTGATGACGCCGTCTTCACCGACGGCCTCCATCGCATCGGCGATGATCTTGCCGATGGCCTCGTCGTTCGCCGAGATGGCGCCGACCTGGGCCGTCTCCGCCTTCGTCTTCAGCTCGCGGCTCTGCTTCTTCAGCTCTTCGACGACGACGGCGCAGCCCTTCTCGAGGCCGCGCTTGAGCTCCATCGGATTCGCTCCGGCGGCGAGGTTCTTGAACCCCTCCTCGATCATCGAGTGGGCGAGGATCGTCGCTGTCGTCGTCCCGTCGCCGGCGATGTCGTTCGTCTTGGAGGCGACCTCCTTAACGAGCTGCGCGCCCATGTTCTCGAATTCGTCTTGGTACTCCTGCTCCTGGGCGATCGTGACGCCATCGTTCGTGATGTCCGGGCTGCCGAACTTCTTGTCGATGATGACGTTCCGCCCGCGGGGACCGAGGGTGATCCGCACCGCGTCGGCCAGCTTGTCGATCCCGCCCTTCATCCGGCGACGGGCCTCTTCACCGAAGATAACTTCTTTGGCCATTCTTCCATTCCCCCTTTGACTGAACTACTCGACGATCGCGAGAATCTCGGAGTCCTTGACGAGCAGGTACTTGTTCTCGCCCTCGATCACTTCGGTGTTGGAGAAGCTGTCCGAGATGATGATCTGATCGCCCACCTTGACCTCGAGCTTCTCGTCCGTCCCGACGGCGACGACCTCTGCACGGACGACCTTCTCGCTCTTGGCGCTGTCCGGCAGGACGATCCCCCCGATGGACTTCTTCTCCTCCGCGTCGAGCTTCTTGACCAGAACGCGCTTTCCCAACGGCTTGATTCCCATCTTCTATCTCCTCCCCTGAGGTTGATTAGCACTTAAAGCGGGAGCTTGCTAACGGATTGTATCCACCGGTCCATCTGCCGTCAAGGTGGTTGATGAAACGGGGGTGAACAGGTATCTTGATCCAGGGGAACGATGCCATCCGGGAGAACCCACCTGCGAATCGAGTTCGTGTTCTTGATCGTTTGGGGAGCGGCTGCCGTCGTGTGTGCTCAGCGGGAGTGGGTGGGAACGGCCGAGATTGGCGGGTTCATCGCGGCGTACGTCTTCTCGATGCTCCTGCTCAGCCCCGACCTCGACCTCGCCAAGAGCGACTCGTATCGCCGGTGGGGGCCGCTTCGCTGGATGTGGATGCCGTACGCCGCGGCGTTCCGCCACAGGCGGGTCTCGCACCACCTGTTGTTCGGGCCGATCACGCGGATCGCCTACGTCGGGATCCTCGCGTTGGCGGCGTTGCTCGTCTACGTCCTCGTCAGCCGGAGCGCGACGCCGCGGCTCGTGGCCCCGGTCGATCTCGTGCTCGCGGTTCTGATCGGCCTCTACCTGCCGAACCTGACGCACATCGTGGCCGACGGCCTGCAATCGTTGTGGGTTCGGCTGCGCTGCCGGTTGTAAGCCTCGGGAGCGGCTTCTATACTCGGTCGGATGAACGAAACGGCGCTCTACGTCATCGGCACAGTCGTCATCGTCAGCGTGGCTGTGCTGTTCTCCTTCTTCGGTCCGTACTACGAGACCGGGATCGCGTCCTGGTACGGGCCTGGGTTCCACGGGAACCTGACGGCCAACGGCGAGGTCTACGACATGAACGGGATCAGCGCCGCCCACAAGACGCTTCCGTTCGGGACGATCGTGCGGGTGATCGACCTGGAGACCGGGCACAGCATCGTCGTTCGGATCAACGATCGAGGACCGTTCATCGAGGGCCGGATCATCGACCTGTCCAAGGGAGCGGCGGAGAAGCTCGGAATGGTCGAGCGGGGGATCATCCAGGTCGGATTGCGGATCGTGCGCTGGCCGTAGCGGGACGCGAGCTTCCGACCATTCACACGCGTTTCACGATATCATATGCTGTGTCGTCTCGCGGAGAGCGGAGTGGTTCCTTTCGCGGACGGTCCGAAACGAAACGAGAAGGGAGATCGCGATATGGGCCTTGCAGTCAGTGAGATGCGTCGCGGGATGGCCATCCTGTATGACGGAGAACTCTACGAGATCGTCGAGTACGAGCATTCGAAACGAGGACGCGCCGGCGCGGTGGCGAAGACCAAACTGAAGCACCTCAAGACGGGGAAGGTCCTCACCGCCACGTTCAAAGGGTCCGAGAACACCGAATCGGCCTTCCTCGAGACGAGGGGGCTGCAATACCTGTATCACGACGGGGCCGACTACGTCTTCATGGACAACGAGCGATTTGACCAGTTCCCCATCGGCAAGGAAGTGCTCGGAGAGCAGTCGCAGTTCCTCGTCGAGGGGACGTACGTGCAAGGCCTCTACTACCAAGAGGCGATGGTCAAAGTGGCCGTCCCGAATTTCGTGGAGTTGAAGGTTACGAGTACGGAGCCTGGAGTGAAGGGGGACACCGTCTCCAACGTCGAGAAGCCGGCGACGGTCGAGACCGGAGCGATTGTTCAGGTTCCCCTGTTCGTCAAGGAAGGTGACACGCTGAAGGTCGATACCCGGACCGGTAGATACGTGGAACGTCTATAAGGAGGAAGCATGGCCGACAAGAGAGTGGAGATTGTCGACGAAGACGGCCGCATCTCCATCGCTGAAGACGTGATCGCGTCGATCGCACGGATCGCAGCCGAACGAGTCGACGGAATCGCGCAATCCTCTGGCGGATCGTCTGGAGGTCTGATGAGCATCTTCGGCGGCGAGGATCTGGCGCCGAACATCAAGACCGAGCTCGCGGGTGAAGAGGTGAGGGTGGAACTGCGGATCGCCGTGGAGTACGGATATCCGGTTCACGAAGTGGCCCAAGGGGTGCAGCAGAACGTGCAGCGCGACATCGAGAGCCTCGCCGGGATCAGTGTCACCGGCATCGACGTCTACGTGAAGAAAGTCGCCGCGCCGCATACGCACGACACCGAGGAGGCTTGAGATGGCAGAGGCAGACAAGGGGAGTGTCGGGATCTCCAAGGACGTCGTCACTGCGATCGCGGGGATCGCTGCATCGGAGATCGACGGAATCGCCAACCTGCGAACCGGGGACAGCTCTTTCCGTCGCGGGGAGGGGATGAAGCGCTTCGTCGACACGACCGTCGATGGGGACGTCGTCACGGTGACCGTCCGAATCACGGTCCTCTACGGCAACCCGATTCACAAGGTTGCCAAACAGGTGCAGACGCGGATCAAGGCGGAGATCGAACGGATGACCGGCCTGCGCGTCAGCGCGGTGAATGTTGATGTACAGCGACTCGTCGAGTCGGCCGAGGAGCCGGAGGAGGTTGAGGAAGAATGAGACCGTTCAGACTCCTGACCGTCCTGCACTTCCTCGCGTTCCTGTTTACCCTCGGGCTCGGCGTGACGACGATTCTGACCGGCGCCGGCGTCCTGTCAGTCGACTCCGTTTCGACAGTGTTCGGCGGCGCGGGATGGACGATCTTCCTCATTCTCATCGGGGTCGGCGCCCTGCTGGTTGCGCTGCACTTCCTTCTCGTCCTCGCCGAGCACCGGCGAAACGAGGTCCTCTACTCCCGTGCCGGGGAGTGGGGCCGGGTCGAGGTCTCGCCGAGGGCCATCCGTGGGTTCATCAGCGGGATCCTTCGCGACGACATCGGGCTCGGTCAGTTCCGCGTCTTCCTCCGGCGCCAGGAGAACGGAGTCGCCATCAGGGTGCGAACGGCCCTCACTCCGGATCAGCGAGTGACCGACGTCGGCGAGCGAATCCAGCGGGCGCTGACACAGCACGTCGCCGATCGGACCGGCGTGGAAGTTCGCGAGGTGACGGTTTTCGTGCGGAGCATCCGGGCACGGGATGGAGAAGCGACGGCGCACGAGGCCACCGACGATGCCAATGATGCTTAACGCGAAGATCATCGGCGTGGGGATCGGCCTCGTGGTCGGGCTTCTATTCGTCCTCGTCGGCTGGCGGATCGTCCTCATCCTCCTTGGATTCGCCGTCGTGGGATTCCTCATTGGCCTGTGGCTCGACTCGCGCGAAGACGTGAAGCGCCGATTGCGAAAGCTGATCCAGCGGTTGTTCGGCACCTGATGCAGCGAAGCGCAGCGCGCGAGTTTCTCCTCACCGCCCTCTATCGCCGTGAGCACGTGGAGACGTCGCTGGCCGAGATGCTGGCGGAGGTGGAGCCGGGCGATCAACGCGAGTACATCGAGGCGGTCTTCGAGGGCATCCTCGATCGGATCGAGGAGATCGATCGGATGATCGGCGAGCGGACCGTCGGCTGGCGCTTCGAGCGTCTGGCGCTAATCGATCGAAACATCCTCCGGCTCGGGGTCTACGAACTCCTCTACCTCGACGAGATTCCTGCCGAAGTTGCGATGGATGAGGCGGTTGAGCTGGCGAAGAAGTTCGGTACGGAGCAGGCGAGATCGTTCGTCAACGGGATTCTCGATCGAATCTGGAAGGAGCACTGCGAACAGGCATGACACACGGATACGCAGACCTACACCTACACACTGTTGCTTCGGACGGGACCGTTACTGTGGACGAGCAGGCGCGTCGGGCCAAGGCCGTAGCGCTCTCGTGCATCTCGATCACCGATCACGACGTGATCTCCGACGATCTGACCGAACGGGTCACCACGATCGGAGGGGTCGAGGTGATCACGGGGGTCGAGATCAAGGCCGACTTTGACGGTGTCACCGGCGAGATCCTCGCCTACTTCGTCGATCCGCGTTACGATGAACTGCGGTCGTTCCTTGCGCAGATGGAGACGGCGCGGGTCGAGCGCATGGAGCAGATGATTTCTCGCTGTCGCGACGAACTGAAGATCGAGATGGATCTCGAGGACGTCCGGGCCGTTGCCGACGGCAATCTGGGCCGGCCGCATCTTGCCCGCGTGCTCGTGAACAAGGGCGTCGTCGCGGACTTCTCCGAGGCGTTCAACAAGCTTCTCAAGCGCGGTGCGCCGTGCTACGCACCGATCGAGAAGGACGGTTTCCGCGACGTCGTCGGGATCGTTCATCGATCCGGCGGTGTGGCGTCGATCGCTCACCCGTGCCTGATGAAGGTCCCCGACTGGAACGTCTTCCTCGACGAGGCGGCCGCGGCCGGTGTGGACGCGCTGGAGACGTTCTATCCCTACGATCCCGCCAGCCGGAGCCTGACGATCGACCCGCGCGTGCTCCAGACGATGGCCGAGAGGCGCGGGTTCCTACTGACCGGCGGCTCGGACGATCACGGCCCGGACTCGACGAAGGAGAGCATCGGGGCGATTCGCCTTCCGTACGACCGCGTCGACGCGCTGCGGACGCTGTCGGCGGACGCGGGCTGATCGTCGAGTCAGGAGGGAGATCATGTCGAATCGGCCGTTCGCCGTAGCGTCCGTTCTTGCGGTGCTTCTTCTCTCGTGCGCCGTGGCGGCGTACGCGGTACCGGAGCTGGGCGAGATCGCCGATCAGACGATCCGCGAGGGACTGCTCTTCGCCCCGGTTCCGTTGGCAGAGCTTGTGAGCGATCCGGAGTACTCGTTTGACGAGCTGACATGGAGCTACACCGGCGCCGTCGAGCTGCAGACCCTTCCGTACCTCGATCGGCTGATGATCCGAATTCCCGACGACGAATGGTCCGGATCGGAGACGATCCGGTTCGAGGTTTGCAGCCCGGTCGGAGAGTGCGTCTCCCAAGAGGCGACATTCACGGTCCTTGCGGTGAACGATTCACCGGTCCTCGAGCGGGTTCCGGATCAAGTGGTCGCACCTGATGATCCGTTCGAACCGATCTCATTGGTCGACTACGTGACCGACGTCGACCACGAGCCGGAAGAGCTGGAGTGGTCCGTCGAAGGGCATAGCGAGCTGACGATCTCGCTCGATGGCGGCCTCCTGACGGTGACCGCGCCGAGCGCGGACTGGAGTGGGGCGGAGACGCTTCGCGTGCGGGTCTGTGACCCGGCGGGCGACTGCGCGATGGGCACCGTGCTCTTCGCGCGCGCCGACGCCAACTCGGTCGTCATCACGCATGTTGAGAACGCGGGATTCGTCATCGAGGCGGGCGGGGCGAGGGTGTTGATCGACGCGCTCCTGTTCCAGGGCGTCTCGGGAGAGGTCCAAGAGGCGATGCGCGACGCCGTACCACCGTTCGACGTCGATCTGATCCTGATTACGCACGGCCACAGCGACCACTTCAGTGCGCCGATCGTTGCGGAGCACCTGGCATCAAACCCCGACGCGATTGTGGTGTCGACGCCGGGAGTCATCGATCGGATCGCGCAGGCCGCACCCGAGATCGACGCACGCCGGCTGATCGCCGTCGACCTCGCCGAGGGGGAATCGAAGACCGTCGAGGCCGGAGGGATTGAGATCTCCGTCTACGAGATCCCCCACGGCCCCGGAATCGAGAACATCGGCTTTCTCCTTCGGCTCGGGGTGTGGAGCGTCTTCCACCCCGGGGACGTGATGGACACCCTCGCCCGCGAGGTCTTCGAGAACCACGCGCTGGTCGAGGAGGGGATCGACGTCGCCTTCGTTCCGTGGTTCCTGATGACGAATCCGGTGCTCCACGTGGCGCTGACCGACGGCCTGCAGGCCGGGCTGTACGTCCCGATGCACATCACATCGGGCTTCGCCCGGACATGCGAGGCGGCGATCGCGGCGTTCGAAAACACGCTCTGCTTCAACGGGCCGATGGACGTCTGGGTCGGCTT
>CBFCYU010000052.1:0-10031 GCA_965602415.1 uncultured bacterium
CTATAATGGGCGAGTAGCTCAGCTGGGAGAGCATCCGGCTTACATCCGGAAGGTCGCAGGTTCGAGTCCTGTCTCGCCCAGTGAGTTTTTTGCATCTCGGGGACGTGGTCTAGTCAGGTCTAGGACGCTGGATTGTCACTCCAGAGATCGCCGGTTCAAATCCGGTCGTCCCCGCCACTGTGCCGAGGTAGCTCAGTTGGTAGAGCACCGCCCTGAAAAGGCGGGTGTCCCCAGTTCGAGTCTGGGCCTCGGCACCATCCATTCCGCGCGATGCCTCAATGGTCTCGGGACATCTGACCGACATCAACGTCACTTCCAATGGGCAATACGATTCCCCATATCTAGCAAACCCTGTTAGAAACGTTAGATTGTGCGTCATGGACTCAGCCCGCCTCTGTGGAAAAGCCTGTGGAGAAGCATCGGGAAAACGCACGATTTGGGGACTTCCTTGTGGATAAGTCGCCGGTCTCCCTCCTCGCGTTCCCGTACGATCCAAATCAGCGGGGGCTCTGCGGGCATCTCCGCACGTACTCCACAGGTTTTTCCACAGTCTATTCTTCGTACCAATATGCCGTTCACGCGTTTTCCACAGCTGGGCGATTGCCCGGTCCTCCGACCCGAGCATGCCGGTCCTTGCTGTCTCTGATCTGCCGGTGGTCGACACTCGATCGCTGCGAGAAGGTGTCGGCTGTCCGCTCCCGTCGCTTCTGTCATCCGCTGGGGCTTCTAGCGTTTCCGCATCCGCGGCCCTCGCCGATCGAGTCCTTGACCGCTGCGGAGACGTTGCGATATTCTTCACGTACTCGTTCAATAAGAAGGGTGTTCGAATGGCCGCAACCGCTACTGCCGTGTGGGACTCCGTCCTGTCGACGCTGAAGTCGGAGATCTCCTACTCGAGCTTCGAGACGTGGTTTCAAGAGACGCGGCTCGTCGCCTTGGGCGATGGGTCTTTGACGATTTCGGTTCCCGATCCGTTTACGAAGGGCGGGATCGAGCGTCGCTACCGCGAGATGATCGAAGAGATCGCATCAAAGTCCTTCGAACATCCGGTTGCCCTCGTCATCAAGATCCTCGACAACGAGCCGAATGCGACTCAACCGCTGGGCCACGCGGATAGCGCAACTGCGCTCCAACGGAGCGGAGTGCTCCCCCTCAACCCGGGCTACACGTTCGCTTCGTTCATCCGCGGCACAAACTGCGATCTCGCCTACTTCGCATCGGAGGCCGTCGCCGGGAAGCTCGGAACCGCGTACAACCCACTGTTCATCTACGGGAACGTAGGCTTGGGAAAGACCCACTTGCTGCAGGCGATCGGCAACCACGTCCGCGACGTCTCTCCCGACAGCTCTGTTGTCTACACTTCGTCCGAACGGTTCGCGATTGAACTGATCAATGCGATTCGGAACAACGCGACCGCCGCGTTCCGGAACAAGTATCGGCAGATCGACCTCCTCCTGATCGACGATGTCCATTTCCTCGAAGGCAAGGAAGCGACGCAGGAGGAGCTCTTCCACACGTTCAACGAGCTGCACGGCAACGAGAAGCAGATCGTCCTTTCCAGCGATCGCGCACCCGAGGACCTCTCCGGGCTTCAAGAGCGGTTGGTGTCGCGATTCCGGTGGGGGCTCGTCGCTGATATCCAGGCGCCTGACTTGGAGACGCGAATCGCCATTCTCCGTGAGAAGGCCGCGAATCGCGGACTCGACATCGATGTCGGGATTCTGGAGCTAATCGCCACCCGGATCTCCTCGAACGTCCGGGCTCTCGAAGGCGCGTTGGTCAAGGTCCTTGCGTTCGCCGATCTCGGCGGTCAACCGCTGACGCCCAAGACGCTCGAGGGAATGCTCCCGAAGGAAGGCCAGCGGCCTCGGCTGACGATCCAGCACATCAAAGAGGAGGTCGCTTCCCGCTACAACCTCAAGCGTCAGGAAATCGAGAGCTCCAGCCGAAAGAAGGAGCTCACGCAGGCGCGTCACATCGCCATCTTCCTGTCACGCGAGATGACGGACCACTCGTTCCCCGCCATCGGGCGAGAGTTCGGCGATCGAGACCACTCGACGATCATGTACTCCTACATGAAGGTGAAGTCGATGCTGGAAGAGACGCCCCTCCTCTACACTGAGGTCAGTGAGATCCAGGAGAATCTGGCTGCCCGCTACTCGACCGTCCATTGAAGCCCTCCGCCTTGTCGAAAACCCTGCCGAATCCCTGTCGAGAACCCGTGGACAACTCTCGTCTCGTTGTGGAGAAGAGCTGTGGAAGCCGGAAGCCCTGTCTATCCACAGGGTCAGTCCACAGCCTATGAGCGTTTCCTCACAGGGATCTCAACCGGAAGCAAGAGCGAGTACTGGCGTTCTCATGAGGAGTACCTGCAGTTTCCACACCCCGATGCCGTCCCTACTACTACTGCTACTAGATAAATGATCCAAAAGAAAGGATCAGAAGAAGTAGCTCTTCGGCACAACACGTTGGCCTGATCTTCTCCCGACCGAGATGCATCCGCTCACTTGTGCCGATTTGATTGCTGTGCACTCGCTGGGGGACTAGAATAGGTCCCTCATGGCCAAGGTAAGAAGCACCACGATCCTTGCGATCTATTCCGAAGCGGAGCGCCGTGCCGTCCTTGCGAGCGACGGACAGGCGACGTTGGATACCACGATCATCAAGAAGAACACGAAGAAACTCTACCGGCTCCACGAAGACAGCGTTCTCGTTGGGTTCGCCGGTGCGACCGCTGATTGCCTCGCTCTTCTGGACAAGTTCGAGGGGAAGCTGAAGAAGTACGATGGCAAGCTGCGGCGTTCCGCCGTGGAGTTGACGAAGGAATGGCGCACCGATCGGGTCTTGCGCCATCTCGAGGCGGTTCTCGTCACCGTCAGTGAAGAGGGATTGCTGATGATTTCCGGTTCCGGCGACGTTCTCGAACCGGACGACGGCGTCATCGGGATTGGCTCGGGTGGACCGTACGCCCTGGCGGCGGCGAAGGGACTGATGACGGCCGGCGACCTTCCCGCCGACCAGATTGCCCGGCGGGCACTCGAGATCGCTGCGGAGATCGACATCTACACCAACGATGCGATCACGCTGGAAGAGATTCAGTGGTGAGGTAGGCAAATGAGCCCATTGATCGAGGTATCCACGGCCCGTTTGAGCGGGCTGACGCCGAAGCAGATTGTCGAGGAGCTGGACAAGTACATCGTCGGCCAACAGGCGGCGAAGCGGTCGGTGGCGATCGCACTGCGAAACCGGATGCGCCGCCAGTTCGTCGGCGAGGAGATCCGAGTCGAGATCAAGCCGAAGAATATCCTGATGATCGGCCCGACCGGCGTGGGGAAGACGGAGATCTCCCGCCGCCTGGCGCGGTTGACGACCTGCCCGTTCGTCAAGGTCGAGGCGACCAAGTTCACCGAGGTCGGCTACGTCGGACGGGACGTCGAGTCGATGATCCGGGATCTGGTCGAGGTCGGGATCGACATGATCCGCGAAGAAGAAATCTACCGCGTCGAGGAGGAGGCCGAACGCCTCGTCGCAGAGGAGATCCTTGACGCGCTCCTCCCGAGCACCGACGCCGACGAGGAGCGAGAAGAGAGCGTCCGGAGCACCCGCGAGAAGCTGCGTTCGAAGCTGGAAGCCGGAGAGCTCGAGGAACGCTACATCGAGATCATGGTCGATGAGACGGCCACCCCCCAGCTCGAGGTCTTCTCGCAGGACGGAATCGACCAAATCGGAATCGACATGGGAAACGTTCTCTCCGGTCTTCTGCCGACCTCACGGAAGAAACGGAGAATGCGGATCCGAGAAGCGCGAGGCATCTTGTTCGAACAGACGGTTGACGCGCTGATCAACATGGAGGAGGTCCGCCAGGCCGGCCTTCAGTTGGCCGAGGAGATGGGGATCGTCTTCCTCGACGAGCTCGACAAGATCGCCGCTGGCGGGCGCGAGGAGACCGGCGGTCCGGGCGTTTCACGCCAGGGGGTACAACGCGACCTCCTGCCGCTCCTCGAAGGGACGGCGGTGCGGACGCGCTACGGTGCGGTCAGCACGGAGAACGTCCTGTTCATCGCGGCCGGCGCGTTCAACATGTCGAAGCCGTCCGACCTGATCCCCGAGCTCCAAGGACGGCTGCCGATCCGCGTCGAACTCGACAACCTGACCGCGGCCGACTTCCGGCGGATCCTCTGTGAGCCGAAGGACGCTCTGGTCACGCAGTACCGCGCCCTGATGGAGACCGAGGGGGTCACGCTCCAGTTCGAGGAAGACTCGGTCGGTGCGCTCGCGGACATCGCCTATGAGTTGAACCAGACGACCGAGAATATCGGCGCCCGACGTCTGACAACCGTGATGGGGAAGCTGATGGAGGACATCTCGTTCGATGCGGATTCGCGCCGCGGTGAGACGATCGTCATCGACAAGGCGTACGTCGAGGATCGGCTGAGCGACATCGTCGAGGATCGCGATCTGTCCCGATACATCCTGTAGTGCGGGTGCCACATCCTGTGGCGGCTCCGGATCCTGTAGCGTTGGTCGGAACAGCGTTCCCGTAGTAAGATACGGCACTTCAAGCCCCCAAGGAGGGACGATGATCCAGATCTCTTTGCCGGACGGGTCAACCTTGGAACAGCCCCGAGGGGTATCGCTCCTCGAGGTTGCGTCGTCGATCGGACCGCGCCTCGCCGAGGCGACGGTCTGCGCAGTGGTGAACGGCACGCTCCGCGATGTTCGCGAGACGCTCACCGAAGACTGCTCGCTGACGCTCGTCACGACGGGCGAGCCGCTGGCGTTGGAGACGCTGCGGCACACGACGACGCACATCATGGCCCAAGCGGTGAAGAGCCTCTTCCCCGACGCGAAGCTCGGGATCGGGCCGGCGATCGAAGACGGGTTCTACTACGACTTCGATCTGGCGGAGCCGCTCGCGGAAGAGGATCTGGAGCGGATCACGGAGGAGATGATCCGGATCATCGAGTCCGATCTTCAGATCGTCCGGAAGGAGCTGTCCAAGGTGGAGGCGCGGGAGCTCCTCGAATCGCTTGGCGAGACCTACAAGATCGAGCTCATAGACGAATTGGAGGACGAGACGGTCAGCTTCTTCGAGCAGGGCGAGTTCACCGATCTCTGCCGCGGGCCGCACCTTCGCTCCACGGGGCAGGTGAAGCCGGCTGCGATGAAGCTCCTCTCGGTCGCCGGGGCCTACTGGCGAGGCGATGAGGTACGCCCGATGCTCCAACGGATCTACGGGACCGTCTGGGAGAAGACGAAGGATCTGGAAGACTACCTGTGGCGCCGCGAGGAGGCGACGAAACGCGATCACCGGAAGCTCGGCAAGGAACTCGACCTGTTCAGCATGCACGAAGAGGGAGGCGCTGGCCTCGTCTGCTTCCATCCGAAGGGCGCGCGACTGAAGCGGGAGATCGAGGAGTACTGGTACGCCGAGCACGATCGTGGCGGGTACGAGATCGTCTCGACGCCCCACATCGGGAAGGCCGACCTCTGGTCGATCAGCGGACACCTCGACTACTACCGCGAGGGCATGTATTCGCCGATGGACATCGACGGGGTCGACTACTACATCAAGCCGATGAACTGCCCGTATCAGATCTTGATCTACAAGACGCGGGTCCACTCGTATCGCGAGCTCCCGCTCCGCTGGGCGGAGCTGGGGACCGTCTATCGCTACGAGCGCTCGGGCGTGCTCCATGGTCTGCTTCGCGTCCGTGGCTTCACGATTGACGACGCCCACATTATCTGCCGCCCGGATCAGGTCGAGGACGAGATCCGCGATGTCTACGCGTTCAGCCTGGGCATGCTCCAGGCGTTCGGCTTCGACGAGTTCGACATCTACCTGTCGACCCGTCCACACGAAGGAAAGGCGGTCGGAGAGCCGAAGCGGTGGGAGCAGGCCGAGGCGGCGCTGCGCGACGCGCTCGAGGCTCGCGGACTCCCGTATCAGATCGACGACGGTGGAGGCGCGTTCTACGGCCCGAAGATTGACATCAAGGTGAAGGACCTGCTCGGGCGGTCGTGGCAGTGCACGACGATCCAGTTCGACTTCAACCTCCCCGAGCGGTTCGACATGACGTACGTCGGCGAGGACGGGCAGGAGCATCGCCCGTACGTCGTTCACCGCGCGCTGCTTGGGAGTCTAGAGCGGTTCATCGGTTGCCTGATCGAGCACTACGCCGGGGCGTTCCCCGTCTGGCTCGCGCCGGTGCAGGCGGCGATCATTCCGATTGCCGATCGGCACGCCGAGTATGCGAACACGGTCGAACGACGCCTTCGAGACGTAGGAATCCGTGCGATTGTCGACGGCTCGTCGGAGCGGATGAACGCGAAGATCCGGAACGCCCAGCTACAGAAGATCCCCTACATGCTCGTCATCGGAGATCGAGAGATCGAGGCCGACGCCGTCGCCGTGCGGCTTCGCACGGAGGAGGACCTCGGCGCGAAGCCTGTCGATGGTGTCGTGACGATGATTCGCCGCGCCATCGACGAGAAGTCGATCGACCTGACGTAGCCGAGGACTAACAGATGGCTAGCCGGCGGCCCGTTGAAGCTCCTCGGTCCGGTCCGTCTTCTCCCACGGGAGATCGAGGTCCGTCCGACCGAAGTGTCCGTAGGCGGAGAGCTGCTCGTAGATCGGTCGCTTCAATCGGAATCGATCGATGATCGCGCCGGGCCGGAAGTCGAACACCTCGACGATCGCCTCGCGGAGGCGGTCGTCGGGGACCGAGCCGGTCCCCCGCGTGTCGACCCCGATGGCGAGTGGCGCAGCCCGTCCGATCGCGTAGGCGACCTGTACTTCGACCTCTCGAGCCAGTCCGGCGGCGACGAGGTTCTTTGCCACGTAGCGGGCCATGTACGTACCGGAGCGGTCGACCTTCGTCGGATCCTTTCCCGAGAACGCGCCGCCCCCGTGAGAGCTGAAGCCGCCGTACGTGTCGACGATGATCTTTCGACCGGTCATTCCGGCGTCGGAGGCCGGGCCGCCGATCACAAAGCGCCCCGACGAGTTGATGAGGAACTGCGTGCGGTCGTCGAGCCAATCCCCGACGATCGGGCGGACGATTGTCTCGACGACGGCGTTGGTCAGTTCGGTGGTTGCGACGTCGGGGTCATGCTGGGCGGCAATCAGGACCGTGTCCGCGCGGACGGGACGATCCCCGTCGTACTCGATCGTCACCTGCGACTTGCCATCCGGGCGGAGGAACGGAAGCACGCCTGCCTTGCGGACCTCGGCCATTCGGCGGGTCAGAGCGTGCGCGAGGACGATCGGAAGGGGCATCAACACGTCGGTGTCCGATCGAGCATAGCCGAACATGATCCCCTGATCGCCGGCACCGATGACGTCATAGGGATCCGACGAGTGATCGTCTCGAACCTCGGAGGGGCTGTCGACCGCGGCGGCGATGTCGCTCGATTGCTCCTTGATCGTCGAGAGGATTGCGCAGTCCTGATAGTGGAAGCCGAGCCCCGGCCGGTCGTAGCCGATCTTCTGGAGGAGCCGGCGAACGAGGGACGGAACGTCGACGTACGTCGTCGTCGTGATCTCCCCGCCGACGAGGACCAGACCGGTGGTGAGGAATGTCTCGCACGCGACGTGTGCGTCCGGGTCGTCGGCCAAGATGCTGTCCAGGACGGCATCGGAGATGCGATCAGCGATCTTGTCCGGATGCCCTTCGGTGACCGACTCTGAGGTGAGGTAAGTTCGTGACATGCTGCCCCCTTCCGATGGCGGCAAGAGCGTAGCGGTCGATCGGAGGGCGCGCAAGGTTTGTCTGCGCAGCGGGACGATGAAGTAGAATCACTCTACCGGGAAGGAGTGGGACCATGCAGACGTTCGAGCTCGCCTATGGGAAGGGGACCGTCACGATCGACGTGCCTTCGAAGAATCTCGACGGCGTGCTTGAGGGGAAACCGACGCCGCGAATCCCTCTTCAGCAAGCGTTCGACGAGGCGTGGAGCAATCCGATTGGAATCCGCCATCCGGCCGAGATCTTCAAACCTGGCGAGCACGTCGTTGTCGTAATCACCGACCACACGCGGCCGACCCCGACGCGAGAGATCTTCCCACTTCTGTGGGAGAAGATCCGCGCGACCGTGGCGAAGGAGGACGTCACCCTGCTGGTGGCAACCGGCACGCACCGGGCTCCAACCGATCCTGAACTCGAGGAGATGCTCGGCGACCTGCAAGATGAGTTTTGCGTTCTCATCCACGACTGCGACCGCGACGTTGTCGAGATCGGGGTGAGTAAGCTTGGAACGCCGATCACCGTCCACCGCGCGCTCGTCGAGGCCGATCGGATCGTCACCATCGGGCACATCGGAATGCACTATTACGCCGGATACTCCGGCGGGAGAAAGAACGTTGTTCCCGGCGTCGCTGGGCGGGCGACGATCGAGGTGAACCACTCCCGCCTGACTGATCCTCGGAGCACGGCCTGTGTCTACGCAGGGAACCCGATCAGCGAGGAGATGGTCGAGGCTGCTCGCATGGTCGGTCTGGACTTCATCGTCGACGTCGTGCTTGCGAGCGACGGAACGGTCGCGAAGGTCGTCGTCGGTGAACCGGAAGCTGCACACGCGGTCGGGCGCACGTTCTGGGACGAGCATTTCCAGGTCCCGTTCTGCGAGCCGTACGACGTGGTGATCGCCTCGGCCGGTGGCCACCCGAAGGACATCAACCTTTATCAGGCGTACAAGGGCCAATACAACGCGATGAAGGCCGTGCGAGACGGCGGGATCCTCTTTCTGATTGCCGCCTGTCCGAACGGAATCGGTCATTCGGTCTTCACGGAGTGGATCGAACGGAGCGATTCGCCCGAGGACGTTCTTGCGATCTACGAGCAAGAGGGGTTCAGGCTCGGCGGGCACAAGGCCGTCTACCACGCCCAGGATCTCAGGCGTGCGACGGTCTACCTTCACTCCGAACTGGACGATGAAACCGTCCGTCGGTTCTACATGAGCCCGGCGATTGATGCGGCGGCTGCCTTCGATGAGGCGCGGAAGCGGTTCGGGGACGACTACCGCGTCCTCGTGATCCCTTACGCAAACGACACCTTCCCTGTCTGCAGCGAGGCGTAGCGTGTCCATCGTCATCCACCGTCTTCAGCAAGTCTCGTCGACACAGGATGAGGCTCGCCGCCTTGTCGAGACCGGCCAGGCCAAGCCGGGACACGTCATCGTCGCCGACGAGCAGACCGAAGGGCGCGGACGGTTCGGCCGCGAGTGGCTATCACCGGCCGGCGGCCTCTACGCCACCTTCATCGTTGCCCGGCACCCGCTGATCTCGCTCGTGAGTGGCGTTGCCGTCCTCCGAGCACTGGCGCGCTTCAGCGTCAAAGCACGTCTCAAATGGCCGAATGACCTCGTCATCGACGGCGCGAAGCTGGCCGGGATCCTGATCGAAACGGCCGGCGGCGTCGCCTTTGTTGGGATCGGGATCAACCTGAGCGAAGCTCCGCTGGAGGAGGCGACGTCCGTCTTGGCCGTAGGGGTGAATGTTCGACGCGGCGAGCTGGTCGTCGCGATCGGGGAAGAGATGAGCGATGCCCTGGCATCGGAGGACGTCCTGACGTCATATCGGGAACATCTGACGACCCTCGATCAACCGGTGCGATTGACGTTGGAGAGCGGAGAGACGATCGAGGGAACGGCCGCCGCCGTCGACACGGAAGGACGGCTCCTCGTCGAGACCGCTGCAGGGGTGCGTGCGATCTCGTCGGGCGAGTGTACCCATCTGCAGGCCTGAAGCGGCTGGCGTCTCCTTCTGAGCCGCGTGATGCCGAAGAGAGCAAGGGACAGAAGAAAGGAGAGACCGTGGGACTGATCGACGAAGCGATCGCGCTCGAAGAGCGAGCCGAGGCCAACTACCGCGCCGCAAAGGAGACAACGAGCGATCCGAGCGCCGCGAAGATCCTGGCCCTTCTCGCCGACGAGGAGGCAAGCCACGCCAACGTGCTCCGGACGATGAACGCCGGGAGCCTTCAGGCTGATTCGAGCCTGGTCGGCGTGGCGATGGACTGGAGTGGCGG
>CBFCYU010000053.1:0-9972 GCA_965602415.1 uncultured bacterium
GCCAATCCAATCAGGATATGCTCCGGGCCAATGTAGCTATGACCCATTTCCCGCGAGGCATGAAACGCGTGTTCCAGCGCGCTCTTGACACGAGGCGTCACGCTCAGATCCGTCGTGTCGCCCTCCGTACGCTCTCCACGAGGGGCGTTGTGATCGATGTATCCTCGCAGATCGTCGGTCGAGATCTTGAACTGCTTGAGAATCCGCTCCACGACTTGGCCGTCGAGCAACGCCTGCAGGACGTGCTCTGTGTCAATGTGATGCTGTCCGTATTCGACGGCCTTCTGCGCCGCACCCTGCAGCATCTCCCTCGCCTGATCACTCAGCACTGACTCTAGATCAACAGACTCCTGCGCACCTCCTCGATCAACGCCCCGTCGAGCTGCGTCTTTTCGTTGACCGTCGGCGGCATCGAAGGAATCGATGAACCGATCGAATGAAGAGCCTCGGAACAGCGACTCAAGGGGCGACACCGGGCGCCCTCCCTGCTGCCGAGCTCGCCCGTAGCACACATCGCACAGTTCGAGCACTCGACTCCTGCCATTCACCGTCGCCGCAACTCGAACGGACGCCGGCCGGGTTCCACACGAATCACACTTCCGCGCCATGATGTCCGACCTCCTCTGTGGTCCTACAACAAGTGCTTGAACAGGTCCACCCGGCGAACGATGCCGACCAGTCGGCCATTGCCATCAACGACCGGCAGAAGCCGCAGTTTGTGCCGTAGCATCAGGTCCGCCGCCTGAAGATCACTCGCACTAGCCCCTATGGAGAGAACCTCCCGGCTCATATGGCGGCTGACCGGGTCATCGCCGATTCGATGGAGCCCGCGCGTCAGCTGCTCGATGTCCGGCATGAAGGACGCTCCGTGCAGTAACTCCAAGTACTTCGGGAGTGCCGCCGCGAGCACGTCGCGTTCCGAGATGATTCCGATCAATCGGCTCTCCTCGTCCGTCACAGGGACACTTGAAGTCTCAGCGGACTCAAGCGTCTCGACGAGGATACGGATGGTGTCACCAGACTCCACCGAGGTGAGATCCTTGACCATGAGCTCACCAACTTTCATGTCCTCCTCCGACTCGCGCAGGCCTTGCCGACTCGACCTGAGACACAGCCTGCGCCAATCTTGTTCGCCCGTCGCTCCGAGCTTCTACAACCGCCGGATCAGGCAGCCGACTCAACACGATGATCGAGCCGAGGAGCAGCACTGCTGCAGCGATGTACGTCATATGATAGCCGGCGTGCTGGGCCAGATAGCCGCTGGAGACGCCGGCGACGGCCGTGCTCCCTCCTGCAATCGCGTTGTACGTACCCAGCGCCAACCCTCGGTTCTCCGGTTTCGCAAGGCGGGCCGCAAGAGCGACGCCGCTCAATTGGAAGAACGACCACGTCACTCCAATGACAAACAGGAAAGGCGCAACAACCAGCCACGGCATGTCGGACACGGCCCACAACACGCCGCCTCCTACGGCGAACAACGCCACGCGCACGGTGAGCGCGCCGATCTGCACGCGACGGTTGCCCCTTGACTTGATCCGGTGCAGGGCGAATGGATACGCAATGACGATCCCGCTATGCAGCATCACGTATCCATAGAAGACGAGCGAAGGCGAATAGCCGAGGCGTTGTGATAGAAGCAATGCAAGAGGCACCCCGAAGAACCCAATTCCCGCAAACGCAAGAGCGGACGCGAGAAGGAAACGGCGTGTCTCACTGCGGAAGCCCGCAAGACGACGAAGCGAGAAACGGTGGTAAAGGTGAAGCGGGTTGAACCTCCAGGCCTCCATCATAAGGTTTCCCGCGGCAACCATGATCCCCCGGAACTTCCGCTGGGTGAAGCGCGGCCTTGTCGAAGGGACGAGCCAAGCCGCGAGTCCTGCAGATACGAACCCCAACGCCGAAAGGGCGATGAATAGCGCCTGCACCCCAATCCGCTCAGACAGCGCCGCAAACGCCAGCGAGACGCCGAGTCCGCCGAGCACAAGGCCTAGTACCCATCCCATCGCCCCGGAGATGTTCAGAGCGCTGATGCCCGACTCCCAAGTCTGTTCTTCCTTCCTCTCGATGACCAGCAGAACCGCAACCGAAGCGTTCGCAATCCAGAAGAAGCTGAGCAGCGTGTTGTGAAGAACGAGCCCCGCAAACGATGATGAGAAGGCCAATCCTGCGTGTGCTAGACCAACGACAAGACAGCTCATCACGGCGAAGGCCTTCCGCCGATGCACGGCGTCTGACAGCCGCCCCCACAGCAGGCTCCCCGCTACTGCTGCCACGCTTGCGAACGTGGAGAGGATGCCCAGGCTGCTCGGTCCCTGATCGAGGATCCGTCCAAGCTTGAGCGGGACTAGCACCGACGAGGTCCCCATCACTAGGTTGGCAATAAGGAATGCTGCGAACCACGGCTCAACAATGCTGCGAAGTCGGAACACGATGTCGAAGCCTCCACAACAGATTCTGATCCACTTTGGCGCCACGGCCCGCTTGAGTCAAACGGCACCGCGCCCGACGCACTGCTTCCCCTCAGGCCGTGACGCCGCTCCTGGACGCTACTTCACTAGCAGAAGTGGAACGGCTGCTGTGTTGGCTACCTCACGGGCAACACTTCCCATGAGCACGCGTTCGAGTCCCCTTCGGCCATGTGTGCCCATGACGATGAGATCGGCACCAAGTTCATTCGCCATCTCGGCAATGACCTCACCGGGGTATCCTTCCGCAAGATGCGACTCGACTTCGGCTACGCCCTTGCCGCGGAGCTCCCCCGCGGTCTTCTCTACGATCTCTCTTCCCTTCTCTTGGATCTTGTCAGCCACCACATCATCCAGAACGTAGTAGTACCATGGCCCAGCATAGTTGGTTTCGGAAACGAACAGCACATCAACCCTAGCTGAGAGCTTCCTCGCCAGGTTCCCGGCGAAGGAGACCGCCTTTTCGCTGCACTTCGAACCGTCAATGGGCACGAGGATTCTGTCGATGTCGTTCGCTTGTGGTGCGGTTGTCACGGCGCTGTCCCCCTGCGGATCTTTGGTTCACTCACTACTCGATCACCAGATCACCAACAACCACTCCCGTTCCGTTGGGAGAGGTGAATGTGATGCTGATCACATACTTGCCGGTGGACCAGCGATGCGATGCGAGATCGGGAGCAAGTGCGACCTTGTACACCCCACTCACCGGCTCCGCTACAGTCACCTTCTTCACTGGATCCGACCCTATGGGCGCCGCGACGACAGCAACGGAGAGACTTCCGCTAGCAATCCCACGGATGGGCCCGGCCACGTTGTACGCGGACAAGATCACGAATGCCTCGTTTCGGTTCCCCGCGGCGGCTGCCGCTGGATGGCCAGTAGCCTGGAGAATCAGCCCCTCCGTCGTCGGAGGAGCTGCAGCTCCTCCCAACAGGAGCACGGCTCCTATCCCGATCGCCGTTGCCAGGATCCCGTAAACGACGATTCGTGCTGTTGTATTCGTTCTCATGGCATCCTCCTTTGCTTCGTCAATCAAAGCTCGCACGGGGATAGCATGGCAATCCACACCCTTGCGGTCTCCCGTGCAATGCCTGCCACAACGGGGAGCGGGCGTGTGGGAAGGCCCGCTCCCCGGGATAAGGCTATCGGCCCTTGTTCGAGGCCGCCTTGGGGGTCTTCTTCGTTGTCTTCTTCGTTCTCTTCGTTGCCATCCCTGCCACCTCCCTTCCCTTGTTGGAATCGAGTGTTTCTGCTATTCGATCTGGTCGATCAGTGCCCTCTCCCACGCGTCCGACTCATCAAACGCTCTCCCTTGCGACTGAGGCGACTTCTCTGGATGAGCCATTCCCCGCATTGCGGGCACGTCCCGATGCTGTTCTTGTCATGACGGAAGTGAATTGACGTCTCGCATGACGGGCAGACCAGCTTCTTCGTTCGTTTCACCATCGTGTGCCCCATGTTTTCCTCCTTGCGCAGCTTGTTAGCTGCGCAGTTGACTATCTGGGCAGCTGGCATTATACTCACATCCCCGCTCTTGTCAAGAGGAACTAGTGAGAGGAGAAAAGGCAGATGCCAAGGACACATTCCGGATTCTTCAAGATGCTTTCAGCAAAGAGTCGAGTCCAGATTCTCAAGCTGCTGCGGCAACACAGCGATCTGACGGTAGATGATCTGGCAACGCGCCTCGGCGTAACGGTGCCGACCGTCTCGCGCCACCTGCAGCTTCTACGAATGCACGACCTGGTCACCTTCAACCAGGATGCCCAAACCCGCTACTACGAAGTCAACGAGAAGGAGATCGCGAAGCGGGTAGCGGCGTTTCTTCAGGAGCTGGACATCACGCTTCCCAATGGATGATGACTGAGAGAGAGAAACGCCCTGGGATCGAGCGAGTCGGTGGGTACCTTCACCGAGTGGTGCCCATCGCGGAACACCCCACGGGCAACGTCATCAGCCACGCGCTGAAGCCCCTCATGGTCGAGTACTGACCTCGCGACTTGATGCTGGCGACCGTCGGCGGCTGCATCCTTGCTGTGCCTGTTGCGTTCGCCGAGGAGACCTGGCGCCTCGCCAACCACTCTCGCTACGCAATGTGTTGATCCTCAGTGCGATGTCGCTTCTGTTCATCGCCCTCTTCGTGTACTTCAACTTCTACCGCCACGCATTCAGGGCTCATGTCCTCGAGTACGGGAACGGGTACTTGACCTTCACCCCACGAACTGGACCACGGATAAGATGAAAATCGGCCGCGATTCACGTTTCGAGGAGGCAGATCGCCGGCTCTGCGACGAGTTCAGTTTCTCAGCGGCGGAGGAGCGCTTGACGAGCATCCTCAAGCTCGACGATCGCCCGCTTTCGGAGCCGCGGTCTGCTGATAGGCGCAGCGTTGGCTGCTGCCGGGACTACGCGCTGATGCTTGTATCGATCCTCCGTCACCGTGGGATTCCGGCCCACGTGCGAATGGGCGTCGCCCTGTACTTCGTCTCCTCGGAGGGAACCCTGATTGAGGATCACTACATGACCGAGCACTGGAACCCCGAGGAGGAACGGTGGCAGCTGACGGATCCACAGATCGATGACGTCCAGCGACCGACGAAGGGCTTGATCCGATCGATCTTCCTGACGGGGTCATCCTCACGGGGTGGAAGCTTCTCGAAGGCCTGCGCGACGGACGGATCCCCAAGGAGATCGGGTTCCCTCCTCGGAACGCGGGGCTCACGTAAGGCCGCAACAAGGTGTTCGCCGACTTCGTCAGCGTTACAGGCCACGAGCTTCCGGTACACGCCTGGTGGGGCATCGGCGAGCCTGCCAGTGTCGAGGCCGGAGATGACGATCTGATCGATCGAATGGTCGGGCTCCTGAAGGGGATCGACCGGAACGATCCCGCCGCACTCGCCGAGGCCCTCCGACTGAGCACAACGCACCCTCGGCTGAAGATTCCGGAGGGATACAGAGTCCCTGTTTGCCAATCGAAGCTCTGCTAGGCAGCGGCTGGAGGCGACACTGGCTCCTCTGGCAACTGCACTTCGCGCGTTCGGGAACTCAGCAGACGGAGTTCCTTGCGAGTTCGGCAGAGCCAGACTCGCGGTGGAGGAACCGCTGGAATTGCTTCTTCTGGAGTCGCTTGTGAGTTTGGCAAGATCGCCAAGCTCATGGGTGATGTCGGGCGAGGGCCTAGAGTGGCTGCCGCATGATGTCATTCACACGTTCGAAAGCTTCTTGCGATAGAGGACCGAACTCCATGGCTCCAGAGAGATCCTCGACTTGACGGACCGAGCGGAAGCCAGGGATGGGAATCGCACGACAATGCCTTGCCCAGATCCAACCGATGGCGCCCTGAACGTAGCTTCGGCCGTCTTGAGTCAGCGTGGGGCGAAGCGACTCCGCTCGCTCGAGCATTTTCGAGAAGCCCTCATCGTCGAACCAGTCGCTTCGACGATCTGACTCAGGCAGCGAAGTGTTGGGGTGCCACCGGCCTGTCAGCGCACCACAGATCAGTGGAGCGCGGTTGAGGCTCGCCAGATTCTCCTGATCGCAGAGCTTGAGCATCTCAGGGGCATCCATGAACGGGTTCAGTCGGTGTTCGATCACGGTGCAGTGACGGCCCTGAGCAAAGAGCTTCGCGCGCTCGACGCTGTCGGTGCTCCAGCCATAGAAGCGGATCTTGCCCTTCGCGACGAGGTCTTCCAGCGCATCGCGGACAGCCTCGGCCTTGTCGAGCGGGTAGTCACGGAGGTGGAGGAGATACACGTCGATAACGTCCGTCCCGAGGCGTCGCAAGCTTTCGTCACAAGCCGGCTTGACATGCTCCGGCTCGAACTCCACACCCTCAGGCTGCTCGCCCGTGTCCTCGTCGAACAGCTCTCCGAACTTGGTTGCGATGATGACCTTCCGGCGGACGTCGCGGATCGACTCGCCAAGCAGGCGCTCACTTCGGCCTGCGCCGTAGACGTCTGCCGTGTCAAACAGGTTGACCCCGCGGTCGATGGCTGCCCGGATAGCTCTCCTCGATTCCTCGATGGCGTCGGGAATCAGAACCGTCTCACAATCCCCCTTGCGCGAGTACCCGAGCCCGCCGATCCGAGCGGTCCCCAACCCCAACGCGCTGACCTCGATCTTGCTTCGTCCTAGCGTGCGCCGCATAACATCCCTCCCAGGCACGTCGTGGAGGCAAGTCTACACGAGGGGCCGAAGAAGTGGGATTCGGCGTCAGGGCTTTGTTCTCGAATCGGGAAGCCTGGTTCGTGGCCAGATGCCGTATTGAGTGTGTCAACTGGGAACTCAGTAGGGCTGAGCTCCTCGGAGTTCTTGCAGAACTCCTGGGCGTCGGGAGGCAGGCCTTCGCTTTCGAGTTCCTTGCATACGTTTAGCTGTTCATAGGGAGCCGCAACACACATGTGATTCGTATCTAGAGGCCCGCCCGGAATGACAAACACCGACATAGCGTCCGTCCTCGTCGGGCTTTCGAGCGACTACTCCCCGCTGTCGCCAAGGGAGAACGTCTGACCATCCGTTGTGTTTCGTTCGACGACGAGGTGCATTTCGAGCTCTGTGAGATCGTAGACGATCGACCAACGCGTCATTGGGGTCGAGACCGCCTGGAGC
Organism: uncultured bacterium; assembly: GCA_965602415.1. GTDB lineage: Bacteria > Bipolaricaulota > Bipolaricaulia > UBA7950 > UBA9294 > JANQEA01. The sequence continues at coordinate 7,071 of CBFCYU010000053.1, forward strand.
AATTCCGCTGCCTCGTCCACCGGCAGTGCCCCGCCGCGCTCACGAAGCGAGGCTTCGATCAGGTCGTACCGCCAGCACTGGCCCGCCGGGGCTCCCTCGGAGAGAATCACCGGGAAGTTCGTCCCCAGCTGCCACGGCGTCTCCACGCTGCTTCGGAAGACGAACATTTCTCCATCGTGGTACTCGATGAGGGCAGCCGCGGGGGTTCGGTCCGCGATCAGGTAGTGGGTATTCGGTCCGCTTTGACTGACCGGGTTGATCCCCTCGAGGAACGCGATCGCCTCCTCAACCGTGGCAGACGATTCGAGGACCTCCCGCATTATCCGCAGGTCGCCGACGTCCCGCTTGTTTGGATCGCTCGGGTAGCCGCATTCGTAGTCGACCGACGCCATTCCGATTGCCACCCCCATCTCGTTCATGCCGTCGAACGTCAGGAACGGGGCGCTGAGCAGCGGCAGAAGGTCCCCAACGGGCGCGGTGTCGAGGCGACCGATCGCCTCCTCATCGATCAAGTAGGCGATGTCGATCGACATCACGGACCGGTACCCATCCTCGGGTTCGAGGAACAGGACGAGGATCGGGCTGTACTCCCAGTCGAAGTTGCGCCCGAACATCGGCCGCTGTGCGTCCCCGACCGCCGCGAACAGAGAGCAAGCCCAATCTCTTCCAGGAGACGCGGCTTCGCCCTCCGGATCGGGCGCTGGCTGCAGCTCGGACGCCCGGACGTACGGCCCGAAGTAGCACATCGTGTGGATCGGATAGTCGTCGACCTTCTCGAAGGTCGAGAGCGACGCGAGGAGGTTCTCAGGAACATCAGTTATCCCGATTGCCTCGAACCCCTCGCGAACGCGATCGGTGTCAATCGAGCGGTATCGGTCGTCGCTCGACGAGCTGACCACTCGATCGGCCCCCACCCTGAGTTCGCCTTCTCCCCAAAGGCGGATTCCGCCCGTACCGATCAGAACACCGAGCGTAATGCACATCACAACGAGCACCCCGGCCGATGCTGCAATCCAGAAACGCTTCACGTGCTTCACTTCCCCCCACCTTCCTCGTCGCCGGAATCCACAGGACGGGGTGCGCGTGCCGGATCTTCGTACGGCGGCCATCGGGTGACTGCGCCTTCTCGACCCTTCTCGTATTCCCTCCTGCGAATCCGATCGATCGCGTTTTCGATCCACGCCAGATGGGCGTAGCGCATGTGAACGCCCGAATCGAGTGTCAACCAGTGGAAGAAATCCACCCGCTCCGGTTCGTCGTGCTCGTATTCCGGAGCCAAACGGAATCGTTCGAGGAACGAGGCAAGCATGTCCAAGATGCGCTTCTTCTTGGCCTCCAGCAGTTGAATCGCCTCGTCATCGCTCAGGAGTCCCGCGAAGAAGAGCTGCACGAGGAAGCTGTTGCGACGGGGCGGGCCCGACTGGCAGTCCCGCATCCATCGATAGAACTCGTCGCGTCCCGTCTCGGTGACGCTGTACGGCTTCCGGTTCGGACGGTCCTCTTGCTCGACGACCTCCTGGAAGACCCACCCCCGCTCCCTCAGCTTGTCGAGCGTACGGTAGATGCGGCTCTGATCTGCGTACCAGAACCCGGAGACCGACCGATCGAACCACTGTTTCAGGTCGTAGCCCGTCTTCGGGCCGACTTCGAGAAAGCCGAGGATTGCGTACTCCAGGGACATAAGGGTCTCCTTCGTGCGGAGGGATTTTCGATACTATATGCGCACGCATATAGGGCGCAAGAAGGGGTCTCTTTCGACGGGCGGCACGATTCGAGATTCGCACGTTTCGGAGCGCGATCCGTCCCGAACAAACGGGCGCTCCTCCATTCCGCGATGCGGAACATCGTCACGCCGTGAAGCCGTCCCGCGAATCCGTCTGCTCCCTGCCGTCGAGTTCACTTGCGGATTCGCTTAACCGCCGAAGGCGGCACGAGATCGTCCGAAACCGCCAGGCGCCGAGGCCCATCGTAGCGGCACCAACCGCGAGGAGCAGCACGCCGAGAATCCTTATAGACACGCTGTTCCAGAAGAACTTGAGGAGGGTCCCACCCGCAGCCAGCAGCGCGATTGCCGTGCGTATGTATGCGAGCAACGTCCGCTCGTTTGCCAGCGCCGTTCTGTCGCGCGCCAGGTGATCGCGGAGGATCATCCGGTCCGAATCGATCTGCTGGTAGTCCATACAGCGCGTTCCTCCCTTGGTTCGCTTCAGGCTATCGCGACTCGATTGGGCGTTCAAGTGGATCGAGCGGCGGCACCGGCCAGCTACGAACCGTCGATCTCATCGATAGCATGAGCGACATCCGGGGCCAGAGCTTCATTCTTGAATCAGAAGGGGCATCTGCAAACTGGGGTCGGATCTTGAATTACCACATTCCGTGGAGGTATCACGGCGCGAGGGCACGGTCGGTCAAGGAAGGCAATCCACGTCGAATCCCCCGCTGAAGTTCTGGATCCCTCCGAACAGTCCGCTTGGGTTGAGAACCCAGCGAACGCAGAGCGTTCGCTCCTAGGGACTGGACCCACAGGATCCAGTTCCCTCAATACTCGTCGCGCAGCCCGAACTCGGCCGACTCGACCCACTCAGCCGGCCGGTCGTAGTACTCGACGAGCGAGCTGACGAACACGCAATGGCCCTTCTCGATCGTCGCGAGCCGCCCGAACAGCGCGCGGATCTCCTGACTGTCGGACGCAGCGCCTTGTTCTCGGTAGAACGTCTCGGTCGCCTTTTCCATCTCCAGCGCCTGTCGCAGAACGTCGCGCAACGCAGCGTCGGTCGACATCGATCCGGCTCCCCCTTCGATGACCCCGCCAATCCAGTCCATCGCCACGTCGACCAGGCTCGAATCGGCCTGAAGGCTCCCGGCGTTCATCGTCCGGAGCACGTTGGCGTGGCTTGCCTCC
>CBFCYU010000054.1:0-9834 GCA_965602415.1 uncultured bacterium
CGCCAAGAGCCTCCTCACCTGCATGTCAGGGCATCCGGCCCGCGAGACGTCGGCGGTCGCGCGGCTTCTCGCAACGGACGCCGAGCGCAGGCTCCGCGTCGCCTTCTACCGCGCCAGCCCGTACCGAAACGAGCTGTACCGGCAGAAGAATCGATACGGCTACGCGATGCACTTCTTCTCCCCTCGTTTGGAGCTGGACACCGTCCCCCTGGCGGCCAACTTCCCCGATCGTCGTCTTCAGCGCGAAGACGACGATCGGGAACATCCACGAGTACGAACTCGGCAAGCGCGGGAGTGAGCTGACGAACGCGGTGGTGTCCAGGGGCTCCTGAGCGAAATGAGGGAACCGACCCGCTCGGCCAAGACGCTCGCCGACAGCTACGGCTACCGCTCCTCGGTGGCCGCTAGAAGAAGATCAGCACCCCGACCGACGGCCACGGGACCCCGACGGTGTCGAGCGTGGCGCCGAGGTCGAAGTAGACCCATCGACCGAGCCGGAACAGCAGGCCTCCACCAACGTGCGGGATGATGATCGCGTCGGTTCCGAGCTGGATGTACGGTAGCAGGACCGGCGTCACCTCCAGGCGGGTCTCCTCCACGAGCGTGTCGACATCACCGATTCCGTCGCTGATAAGCCGCTCGGCAGTTCGCTCAACACGGCCGACGCCGGGAGGGAAGTAGATCCGTCCCACCGCTCCGAGCAGGATTCCGTTGATGCCGATCGTGAAGCGCGGGATCTCGAAGCCGTTCTTCATCGAGAATCCGAGCTGCAAGCCGGAGTCGATTCCCAACGTGAACGATCCGGAGCGTCCTTCGTACACGTCGACGACCGCCTGGACCATCGAATACGTATCCGACGGGACGACCGGCTGGGCTGGCTGGGCCGTCGGTGGCGCACTCACGTCCACCGCGGGCGGATCGAAGCGGATCTCGACGATGCTGTCTACGCTCAGCGATTGGACGTCGCCACCGGTCGTCCGCAGCCCAAACACATCGCTGATGCCGCCCAACGTTCCGACAATGATGTTCCCGTCGAACGTCTCGACGGTGACCATGAGGCGCTCCCCGAAGCGCAGGTGCTTCATGTTCGCGCGCTGCACGGTGAACACGTCGCCCGTGTCCGTCGTCAAGCTCACCGCTGCCGGTAGCCCCGACTCGATCACGCCGGTCAACACCGAGCCTCCAGACGTGATGATCGTATCCGCACCGAATGAAGCCATCACCAAGACGACTACTGTCGTCAGTACGGCTATCGCGCCCGCAATCCTACGCATGGTCTCCTCCGTCCCTCGCTCCCGGGTCTTCCCTTTCATGCAGCTCATCATACCGCAACAGCGACAGGTTGGAAACCGTGAGGGGAAGCGTGTAGATCGCGTCTACAAGGAAGTCTGAGCTGCCGTGATCGATCCTCAGGCTACCTGTCCGCCGGACTGCGAGGCGGCACCGAACAGAACGTCCGGATCGTCGTCCGCGATGAGCTTCTGGCCGGAGACGACGTGCTCCTGCATGTCGCGATACAGGTCGAATGTGCGCTTCTCTAGAATCCGGATGAACCGCATGTTGCCAGGGAGGAACTCGGCGACGACCCGGCCCACCCCCCACGCATGAGCGAGCCGCAAACAGCAATCAGTGAACGCGCTCCCAAGGCCCTTGTTCTGCCACGGATCGGCGACGAGCACAGCGTACTCGGCGGCCTCGCGCGCCGGATCGGTGAGGAGCTGAGCGACCCCGATCAACAGAGGCGATCCGTTCACACAGATCTCCGCGACGACCGTCAGTTCGGTCCGAAGATCCGGACAACACAGCCGCCCGGCCAATTCGCTCGACGGTTCGTTGACCACACGCTCGTAGCGGGAGTAGAGGCTCTTCGGACTGCACGCGGAGAGCATCGCGCCGCACGCTGGAACGTCTGCCGGCTCGATCAAGCGCAGGCTCACATCCGTGCCGTCCTGCAGCCGACAACAGCCGTTCTGCTTGCAGACGATCCGCAACGCGTCCATGATCCCGCTTACCTTCACAGAAGCCGAAAGAGATAGATCGCCGTCCACGTGCCCCATGGCACCAATATAGGCAAGAAGGCGCTGCAGGTCTAGTCCTCAGACCGCCCAAGCCAGCTTTGGGATCCCTTGGTGTATGATCGGTTGAGCCCCGGAAAGCGATACTCCAAGCCGAGGAGGTCCGCGTGGAAGAATCAGTCTCCGCACTTCGGCTCGCGCACCACATCAGTACGTCGCGTCTCGGTCGACGGCGGCTGGCGCTTCGGACCGGCCTGACGGAGATGACGGTGCGGATCGAACTGGAGCGGATGCGCAGTCGAGGCTTCATTCGGCTCCGACGTTCGGGGGCCGAGCTGACCACCAGCGGCCGGCGGCACTTCGGCCCGCTTCTCGACCCTATCCGGTCGGTCGCCGAGGTGGAGTTGACTTCATTGCGAGTGGGCGACATCAGCCTCGCCGCCCACCTCGCGCGCAGCAAGATGGGTCCGGTCTGGACGCTGCGCGACGAGGCGGTCCGCGAAGGCTCGACCGGCCTCCTGCTCCTCCGCTTCGGTCGAGACGGCTGGTCTTTCGCGCACGACGACGAGCCGATTCGCCCCGACAACCCGGAAGACACCCGGACGATCGACACGACGTTCCCCGAGCCGTCTGAAGGCGACCTGTTGCTCATCGCATCCGGCCCGGATCTCCGATCGGCCGGCCGCGGGCTCTGGCGCGTGGTCCTGACCATCCTGAACGACCCTTCCTAGTTCTATTGCTTGCCCACGGACCCACTCGCCGGTATGATCGATCCCATTCACTGTGGGATACAACGTCCCACATACAAAAGGGGCTGCTCCCATGACAAAGACGGGTGTCCTCATTGGAATCGTAGCGACACTGGCAGTCGGTGTCGCATTCCTCGCCAGCGCGTTCCCGGTCACGGTCGCCGATGACCGCGGGCAGGAGGTCACGATCGAGTTTCTTCCCGAGCGGATCGTCGCCATCGCCGCGTTGTACGCCGAGATCGTCGTTGGCCTCGGGGCGATCGATCGCCTGATCGCCGTCGCCGAGTCCCCGGACAATCCCACTGCGACAGCCGGTCTCCCGAACGTCGGCCCGACCTACGCGCCGAACATCGAACTGATCCTCGGGTTCGAACCGGATCTCGTCCTCGGAGCGACCGACTGGGGTGGAGAGCGACCGTTGCTCGAGGCGGCCGGCGTCACGGTTCTGACCACACCGTTGCTGACCAGCATCGCGTCCATCTTCGAGTCGATCCGGATCCTCGGCACCGCGCTCGGCGCCGACCAGAAGAGCGTTCTGCTGATCGGCCAGATCGCAGCGGAGATCGTCGAGGCGGAGGCGGCCGTCCTCGGGAAGCCGGCCGTCACCGCGGCGTTCCTGTATGCCTCGTCGCCGGACGATCCGCCGTACACCGCCGGGGCCGGCGCGATCGAGAACGAGCTGATCCTGCGGGCTGGCGGAACGAACGTCTTCGCGGACGTCCAGGGATTCCCGCAGATCAGCTTCGAGGAGATCATCGCGCGCGATCCGCACGTGATCTTCACCGCACCGTCGCAGATCGAGAACATCGTCGATAACCCGCTCCTTCGTGGCGTCTCCGCCGTCGTCAACGGGCAGGTCATCGGGATCCAGGCGAGCATGGTCGCCTCGACCCGAGTCGCCGAGGCGCTCCACGCGATGATCGCCGCCCTCCACGGAGTCGATCCGTAGGATGACCGTACGGGGCCGCCGGCTGGGACGATGGATCCTGTGGGGGCTCGTCGGCCTTGTGCTTGTTTCGCTCTTCGCAGGCGTTGTCGTGGGTCCGGTGACGATCTCCGTTCGCGATGCCTTCGTGATCCTCTTCGGCGGAGGCGTCGAGGGCGTCTCGCCGGTCCATCGCGTGATCGTCACGCAAATTCGTCTCCCCCGCGTTCTGCTCGGCCTGCTTGTCGGGTCGGCGTTGGCCGTCTCCGGCGTTGCGATGCAGGGGTTGTTCCGGAATCCGCTCGCCAGTCCGTACGTCCTCGGGATCGCCAGTGGTGCGTCGACCGGCGCAGCGCTCGCTATCCTGTTCGCCTCCGGCTTGGTCCTCTTCTTGCCCTTGGGCGCGTTCGTCGGGGCCACGGCAGCCGTCATGATCGTCTACGGACTCGCCCGCGGGAGGGACCGACGAACGTCGATCTTCACGCTGATCCTCGCCGGGGTCGCCGTCGGGGCTCTCTTCTCCGCGGTCACCAGCTTCCTGATTTTCCTCAGCTCCGGAGGGGAGAAGCTCTCCGACGTGCTCTTCTGGATCATGGGCGGGCTCAGCAGGGCAAGCTGGTCTTCGATTGCGATTCTGGCTCCAATCGTCGCCGTCGGGATCGCCGCCGTCTTCACCTTCGCGCGCGACCTGAATGCCCTTTCACTGGGCGAGGAAGGCGCGTTCCACGTCGGGGTCAACCCCGACGCGCTAACCCGTTGGCTCCTCGGGCTGACAACGCTGCTGACGGCTGCGGCGGTCGCGATGTCGGGCACGATCGGATTCATCGGACTCGTCATCCCGCACGCCATGCGGTTGCTGGTCGGGCCGGATCACCGCCGACTGATTCCCGTCTCGGCCCTCGCGGGCGGCTGCTTCCTCGTCTGGTCCGACATGGCCGCGCGGACGGTTTTCGCGCCGGCCGAGCTGCCGGTCGGCGTCATCACGGCCTTCCTCGGCGCGCCGTTCTTCCTCTACCTCCTGAAGACGAGAGGGACGCGGCTCTGATGCGCGCCACGGTCGAGAGCGTCTCGTTCGCCTACGATCCATCGACACCCGCATTGAAGGGCATCGATCTGGCCGTCGCCAGCGGGGAGTCGGTCGCGCTGATCGGTCCGAACGGCTCGGGGAAGAGCACGCTCCTCAAGGTCGTCTCGGGTGTCCTCCGACCGGACAGCGGAGCGGTCCGCCTCGATGACTCATCGATCGGTACGCTTTCGGCGCGGCAGATCGCACGCCGGCTGGCGATGGTCGAGCAGGAGCGATCGATGGGGTTCGACTTCACCGTACGCGAGGTCGTCGCGATGGGTCGAATTCCCCACCGCGGACGGTTCGCGCACGAGTCGATCGAAGATCGGCTCGCCATCGACCGCGCGCTGGAGCTCGCCGACGTCCGCATCCTCGCCAATCGCTCGATCCGCGCCGTTTCCGGCGGGGAGCGCCAACGCGTCTTCCTGGGAATGGCGCTCGCGCAGGAGCCCGACGTCCTTCTCCTCGACGAGCCGACGACCCATCTCGACCTGCGTCATCAAGTGCAGTTCATGTCGATCGTCCGGCAGCAAGCGCAGGCCGGGATGACCGTCCTGATCGCGATCCATGACCTGACGCTCGCCGCGCAGGCGGCCGATCGGATCGCCCTGATGAGCGAGGGCCGGATCGTCGTGATGGGAACGCCGTGCGACGTCTTGACGCCGTCGAACGTGGAGCGGGTGTTCGGCGTTGACGCGATCATCGGCGAGCACCCAGAGCTGGGGACGATCTACGTCCTCCCCAGACTGCCTTCCGACCGTCGGCGCGACGGCTAGTGCTACAGTCTGATGCCCTCCAACACCTCAAGGACACGCTTCTCACAGCCGAGCGACATAATGAGGACAGGACACCCTGGCAGATCTCCTTGCCCTCCCGGGTGAACCGCGCCCTCGTCGCTACGCGGCAATCCTGAGGGGTCATGCAATGCGGGAAGGGGAAGACGGTGATTCGGTCGATGGGAGAGTCGACAACCGGGCGTTGCGGCCCGGCCCTTGGCTGGACCCGCAGCCGGTGCACGGGGCGACTCGGAAGGCGAAACCGAGAGGAGGCGGTGCGCCCCTCTCTCGGCTCGCGGAACCTGTGTGTCTCTCTAGCTCTAGAGTGTGATCGGCTCGGTCTGGACCCCCCACTCGAATTCGTCGTAGCGCGTCCACAGGAAGTACGCGTGGACCAGGTCGACCTCGGGCTGAATCCCCATGGGTTCTAGAGAGGTCGTGACCGCCGCGCCCTCGTCAGGCATGCAATCTGTCGGTCCCAGGAAGTCACCAAGGACCGAACTCAGATTGGTGGCGCCGTCATCGGCTCCAAGATCCGCAAGCGGAATCGTCAGCGTAAGCACGTCCCCTGACACTGCGGGTGCCGCGTCTCCAATGGCCACAAGAGTCGTTGCCGAGATGACGTCGTAATTCCCGGCTGCATCCCGCTGGAACAACGAAATGAACAGATCGGCACCGATGGCGGAAATCGGAACGCACGGGCAATACGTCGCGTTGGCCGATGCGAAACCGGTCGCACTCGATTCATCGATGTCGAAGTCGATGAACCCCGCCAGATCGCCCGGTCCGACCACCGTATTCGCTGCCGGCAAAACCGGAGGCGTAGCGGAGTCGAACAGCACGGTGATGGTCAGCTCTGTGGATGTCCTTGCCGTCCCGATGCTGACGACATCGAACGTACCGGGGCCAAACGTGTCGCCGACTGCATCGACGATCTCCGCAGTCAGCGGTGGGATGATCGTCGCAACTGCAGACCCCGTGATCGCGGTGACACCTGCGTAGGTGGCGGTGATCGTGGCTGTCGTGACGGTCGAAACGGCTGCCGGGGCCGTGTACACGCCAGCGGCTGAGATCGTGCCTGGACCCGTGTCGACGGCCCACGTCACGGCCACCGGACTACCCAGCTGATCCGTCGCAGCGAACGCCACCGTTCCCCCTGTTTCCACGACTGCCGAAAGCGGTGCAACGGTCAACGTCTGAACCCGCATGCAGCCAGCAAGCAGAACCAAGGCCAGAACCAGAACCGGCCCAATCAGATACGCCCTTTTCATTGCACTCTCCTCTGGCTCGAATCCATCAAACGATCTCTCCGCTTCATGAGCAGATCGAGAGTAGCTTGGGTTGGGAGCGTCCCACAGGATGGCCGGGTGCCCAAGAGGGGAAATGCGTTCCCTACAGACGCCCCCACAGAGACCACCGCGACACCGCACATGCACCGCGAAACGGGCCCGGGCGGCGCCGCACGTGTCTCCTGACCTCGAGTCTCATGCCCTGCCAAAGCAGTCTGGCTCTCTCGCTAGTACGGGTGTGCGCAATCCACATGGGGATGAGTCCGCATGCAGCGCTGCCGCTCCTCGACCCGTTTGACTTCCGCTGCAACGCCCTTCGTCACGCTGACGTCGCGTGGGATGCCGTTCGCAGGCTGCGTATACTGCGTCCATGCGCCGCTACGAGGAGCAGGGGAAGCTGATTACGCAGATCGGATCGCTCCCGTTCACCGACGTGGAGCAGGCGGTCGGCTACAGCTTGGAGCACGATATCCCGTTCCTCCCTGAGCTGACCGCGCTCGGCGACGCGATGCTCCACTACATCCAGGAACCGGGAAGCCTCAGCTGTCTCGAAGCGTTCAAGCGGCACCAGTTCGGCACGGTGAAGGTCCAGTGCATCGGACCGGCGACGCTGGTTCAGAGCGGCTACGATGAGGACGATGCGATCTCGCGGATCTACACGCACATCGAGGTGATCCTCGACGGCCTCCGGGCTGAAGAGACGATCCTCTTCCTCGACGAGCCGGCCCTCGGCTACGCCGGATTCGACTACCGGCGACTGTGGGCGCCGCTGTTCGAGAGCTTCCCCGTGGTCCGAGGGGTGCACGTCTGCGGGAACATGCAGTGGGATCAGATGTTCGACGCCGAGATCGACGTCATCAGCTTCGACGCCTCGAAACACGACGTCACCAAGTACTACGAGTCTCGAAACGGGAAGAGCATCGCGTGGGGAATCGAGCGACCGGAACACGTCCGCGACTACCAGCCGGGGGATCTGATCACGCTTCCCTGCGGGATGCCGCATCGGGCGTACACGGAAGAACAGGCCGCGGAGCGGTTCGGCGTTCTCCGCGAGACCGCTGAGTCAGTCCTTCAACTCGACTAACAGCGACTCCACGGAAGAGAATGGCGCCTCGGTACACCCTTCCCCGAGGCGCCAGCTTCGTTGTGATTGACTGTTCGGTTCCTACTTCTGGTCGAGGCTCACCGCATCGATCACGAGATCCATGTCGAAATCGTCGATCGTCGCGACAATCCGCCGCTGTACAACTCGGTACAGGGCAAACGCGTACTCGATCACGTAGCGAGCGTCGTCTTCGTGGCCGTCCCCGTCGAAGTCACCGACTCTGACGTCGCGAGGCTGCACGATCTGCACGCGGATGTCGGCCAGGATGTTGCTGTCGATGTCGATGACAACCGAGTTGGCGATCCCGCAGCACATCGCCGGCTCGAGCCACATTCGATCGTCGAAGCAGTCGTCGAGGTCGAGATTCATCATCCCGAACGCCACGGGGTGATCCTCCGGATCGTTCGGATGCGTGCCGGCGAGTAGCTCATCATCGTCGGAGAAGCCGTCGCCGTCCGTGTCGATCGGTTCGGCTTGGACCGGCGCCAGGAGTGGGATCAATTCCGAGTTACACGGATCGTCGTCCAAGCCGTCGATGAACCCGTCGGAGTCCGAATCGCGGTTCGTCGGATCGAGCATCGGCACGAAGCGGATCCAGAAGTCCTGCGGATCCTCGTCGATCAGACCGTCGCCGTCGTTGTCCACCCCATCGATCGGATCCTCGTCGGTCAGGCCGTCGGTGTCGTTGTCGAGCGTCCAGTACGCCAGCGCGACGCACTCCCAGAACACCTCCGGACCGTCGAGAATCCAGTCGTTGTCGGTGTCGTGGTCGAGCGGGTTCGTCGGGTTGAACGGGCGCGTGGAATCCGGGTACTGCACGTAGACCTGCGACTGGTAGCGTTCTTCGTAGTCGTCCAGCTCGTCGTCATCGGTATCGTGATCGCACGGGTTCGTCTCGTTTGGGTTCGGCTGTGGAGGACCGGGGAGCGGGACTTGTTCGTAGTCGAAGTCGCTCGGCAGGAAGTCGAAGTTCCCGTCGTGGTTGTTGTCCTCGTAGCCGTCCTCCAGTAAGTCGTCGTCCGTGTCCGGATCGAGCGGGTCCAGGCAGCCGCACTCGGGATAGGTCACGTTGATCGGTCGGCCGAACAGGTCGACCGTCGGGATCCAGCCCTGCCGCGACGTCGAGAACCCGAGAACCTCGATCCCGTCGCCGTCCGCGTCGCCGTCGGTGTCGTACTGATTCGGATCGGTCTCGTCGCCCGCCCAATACGACGGGCCGGAGTCCCACGCACCGTTGCCGTTTTTGTCCTCACCGTAGCCGTGCGGGTTCGGATGATCTCCGATCCCGTCGACGCTTCCTTCCCGGATGCTCACCAAACACGGGTCGAGCCCCGGCTCGGCGCACGACTTGCAGATCGGGTTCACGTGGACCGTCAGTTCACCGTCGAACCAGCTCATCATGTACGGCGTTCCGGTGCCGCCGTCGCATAGACCGTCCCCGTCGGTGTCCGCGTTCAACGGGTTCGTGTTGTTGAGGCCGAAGACTTCGGCCGAGTCGAGGAGCCCGTCGTCGTCGGTGTCCGGATCGAACGGATCCGTCGGAATCGGGTCCGTGCTGACGACCTGCTCGCCGCCGGTGTGCTCGTGCCAATCGTTGCGACCGTCGTCGTCGGTGTCCCAGTCGAGCCAGTCCGTCCCGATCGCGAACTCCTCTCCGTCGAGAAGCCCGTCGCCGTCGGAGTCCTCGTCACAGATCGAGTGGATCCCGTCATCGCGCTGCTCACGCAACCTCAGAACGACGCAGAACTCCCCGAGGACCGTGAAGACCTTCCCCGGGAAGGCGACGTCGGCCTCGATCAGGTCCTCGTAGACGTCATCGTTGTCGCGAAGCCCGTCGTCATCGGAGTCGAAGCTGTTCGCGTAGCCGTCCTGCGTTGCTTCGTAGGACTGACCGTAGGGGTTGTGCTCA
>CBFCYU010000055.1:0-9832 GCA_965602415.1 uncultured bacterium
ACCCCCTCCCTGACGAGACAGAAGCCGCCCCCTATTTCCGCGACCCGGTTCGCGGCCGTTGCCATGCATTCCTTGTCCGTTCCGACGACGAGCAGATTGTGGCTGTCGTGGGCCACGGTGCTTGCCACCGCGCAGGCGACGTCAAGGCCGAATCCGGCCACGAACCCGCGGCCGATCCGACCGCTTCGGTGATGCCGCTCGATCACCGCGAGATACGCCACGTCTTGGCCGATCTCCGGACAGACGCTCCCGTCGCGCACCGCGAGCTCCCCGACCCCGGCCCGGGTGAGGACCTGCCCCTCGACGAGGTGGATGACGCGGCATTCGACCGCGTCGATGCCGGCGGGCCCTCGGACGTCGAAATCGCTTGCCGCGAGTCGGCGCAGAATCCTGACGCTGCGGCGAGCCGATTCGGGATAGGCGAACGGCGGGATCTCGATCTCCAGCCTCCCTCCTCTCGCCACAACCTCTCCGGCCGCGATCAGTTCATCGACGATCATCTCGTCGAGATCGCCGACGATCAGGATGTCGGCGAACCGTCCCGGGGCGATACTCCCGACATCGTTGGCGACGCCGAAGTGTTCGGCCGTGTTGAGGGTTGCCATCCGGATCGCCGTCATCGCTGGAATCCCGGCCCGGATCGCGGTGCGAACGACGTCGTCCATGTGGCCGTCGCGCAGCAGCGTCCCCGAGTGCCGATCGTCGGTGCAGAGCAAGACGTGGCGTGTGTCGATCCCGCCCTCGGTTACCGCCTTCGCCTGGGCGACGACGTTCCGACAGGCCGACCCCTCGCGAACGATCGCCGCCATCCCCTGCCGCACCCGCGCCACGACGTCTTCGGCCCGCGTTCCCTCGTGACAATCGCTCGGCCCGCCGGCGACGTAGGCGTGGAACGGCGCGCCGAGATCGGGCGACGCATAGTGCCCGCCGATGATGCCGCCGGCCTTCAGTGCCGCGGCGATCGTCGCGTGAACCGTCTCGTTGCCAAGCGCGACGCCGGGGTAGTTCATGACTTCGCCGAGGCCGATCACGCCGTCCCAGGTCATCGCCTCGGCGACCTCGTCCGGACCGAACTCGGCTCCCGAGGTTTCCAGACGCGGAGCGGCGGGAACGCACGACGGGACCTGAACGTAGATCCGCATCGGTGTTGTTTGCGCTTCGTCGACCATCAGCCGCACGCCGGTGAGGCCGAGGACGTTGGCAATTTCGTGCGGGTCGATGAACGCGCCTGTCGTTCCGTGGGGCAGGACGGCCGCCGCGAACTGCCCGACCGTCAACATCGAACTCTCGACGTGGACGTGCGCGTCGAGAAGTCCGGGGACGAGGTAGCGCCCACCGGCGTCGATGACCGTCGTCTCCGGCCCGATCTTCGGTTCGATCTCCGGGCCGCATGCGGCGATTCGGCCTCCAACGACCGCGACACTCGAGCCGTCGATCATCTCGCCGGAATGAACGTTGACCCAGCGGCCATTCCGGATCACCAGATCGGCCGGCCGTTCGCCGAGCGCAACCAGCGACAGATCCCGCGTCATCTCGTACAGCGGCTTCCGCTTGAACAACGTCATGGTCTCCTGTATCGATCCCTCATAGAACAGGCGGCCACCCGAGACGGGCGGCCGCCTACAAACTAGCACTTCCTACGGCTCATCCGGCCATGGCCCGACAATGCCATCGGCCGCCCATTGCATGGTCGTCAACCCGTCGAACGACAGGATGCAGTCCGGCAGAACCCGGAGCGTCCCCGTGCGGTCGTAGATCGGGCCCTGGAACGGATCGAACGAGAGACCCGGATCGGACATCTGCTGGAGTCGCGTCATGACCAGGTCGTAGACGCTGAGCGTTCCGAGCATCGGATCGTCGACCATGATCCCCTGCAGTCTATCCACCCACGCCGGGTTGATGACCATTCCGGGATCGCAGCCCGCCTCGACGCCCTCTTCCTGCAGCAGCCACCAGTAGTCGACGTTCCTGAGGTTGTGAGCGTTGTACTCCCCCGAATAGATCTTCTCGATGAAGTCGAGGTAGATGGCCTCCCAATGCGCGATCTGGCCCGAGACGCAGTACTCCGGGCTGAAGACGTACATCGGCGAGTAGTGGCCGAACGAGAAGAACTCGCCCTCGGCCGCGACTTGCACGACGGTCGCCGTGTCTTCGGTAAACGCGAATCCGTCGCAGCCCTCGGCGATCAGTGCTCTCGTGGCGGCGGCAGCGCCGACTTCGTCGACCCAGGCGTTGATCCAACGAACGTGGACTTCCGCATCGGGATTCACCGCTCGTGCGCCGAGCGCGAACGCGCTAATGTGGCGCTTCACCTCCGGGATCGGCACCGCCCCGATGTAGCCGAGCTTGTTCGTTTCAGTTAGTGCACCGGCGATCAGGCCGTTGAGATAGTAGATCTGATAGAAGTCGGCCATGTACGTCGCCATGTTCGGCTCGCGCAGGAACCCGGAGCAGTGGAAGAAGATCTTGTCCGGATACCGCACTGCCGCCTCCTGCGTACCCCAGATGAATCCGAAGCTGCAGGTAATGATGACGTCGCAATCCTCCTCGAGGACCAAGCGGTCGATGACCGCGCCCTCGGCCCCTTCTTCGACCGTCTCCACGATCACGGTCTCAAGCCACGGGAACGTGTCCACGCAGATCTGGCGTGCCTGATCGTGCGCCGCGGTCCATCCGTAGTCGGTGACGGGCCCGACGTAGACAAAGCCTACCTTCAGCGGTGTCCCCGGGACGTACTCCTCCGCCGCGGCCAGCAGTCCGCCGACCGCGAGAATCAAGACCAATCCGATGATGCCCAGTAGTCGCTTGTTCACCTTGACCTCCTTGGAGTTGCACTCGCTTCTGATACCTCCGACCGAGCACCGACTTGTGCGGGATCCACCTCCTCCTTCGCTAGTCCTCGCCCCGCGTATAGGGAATGGTCAACGCCGCGGGTGCCCCCATTCTTCTCTGTAGCGAACCACGTGAAACGAATACTAGAACGACGATCGCGAAAACGTAAGGCAGCGCCTGCAGGAGCTCCGGTGAGACCCACGGCTGCAGGCGAAACGACAAGTGATAGAGCGCAGCGAACAGGTAGGCTCCGACCAGTCCGATCACCGGATTCCAGAAGGCGAAGATCGTCAGAGCGATGACGATCCAGCCCATCCCGCCGGTCATCCCTTCCGTCCAGGCGGGACGATAGGAGACCGCCAAGTAGCCGCCGGCGATCCCGGCCAGTATCCCGCCGACGGCGACGCAGAGATAGCGCACGCGCTTGACGTTCACCCCGAGCGAGTCCGCGGTCGCCGGGTCCTCGCCGACCGATCGGATCGAGATTCCGATATTGGTCCGGAAGAGGATGAACCACATCACTGGAACCAAGAGGATCGCGATGTACTCGACGAGCGTGTGGCCGTCGAACAACATCGGGCCGAGGATCGGGATGTCGGCGAGGCCGGGAACCGTGATCTTCGGCATGGAATTCGGAAGGGGCATCCCACCCCATGACCGCCCGAGGACGCCCGAGAGCCCGAGTCCCAGAAGCGTCAGTGCGAGGCCGGAGATGACCTGGTTCGCCCGAAGGGTGATGCTGGCGAATGCATGGATCAGCGAGAACCCGCACCCGACGGCGGCCGCCACACCGAGGCCGATCCACGGGCTCCTCGTCAGATACGCGGTGACGAACCCGGCGTAGGCCCCCATGATCATCATTCCTTCGATCCCGAGATTGAGCACGCCCGAGCGCTCGGCGTAGATCTCGCCGAGCGTCGCGAGCAACAGTGGCGTGCCGTGCACCAGCATGAAGCTCACCGTCGACACCAACCACGTTTGCCACTCCATCAGCGCTTCCTCCAAGCGAACGACACTCTATACCGCATGAACATCTCACTCCCGATCAGGAAGAAGAGGATCAGCCCGTTGAAGACGTTCACCAATTGGAACGGGAGACCGAGGGAGACCTTGATCACATCGCCTCCGGCCATGATGACGCCGAACAGGACGGACGTGACGATCACCGCCAGTGGGTTGCGACGAGCCAGCCACGCCACAATGATCGCCGTGTAGCCGTAGCCGAGCGACAGCTTCGCCGGATCGAGGAGCATCCGCTGTACCCCGGCCACCTCGCCCACTCCGGCGAGCCCCGCCAGCCCGCCCGAGACGAGCATCACGGCGAGAACGACCTTCGCCTGGCTGATCCCGGCGTACTGAGCGGCATGGGGGTTCTCCCCCACGACGCGGATCTCGAACCCCTGCCGCGTCCGAGCGACCCAGACGTAGGCGACCACCGCGGCGAAGACACCGAGGATCAACGTCGGCCAGTGGACAGTCGTTCCGGGAATCCGTGGGATCATTGCCGACGCCGGGAACTTGTCGGTGTAGGCGAATCCACGCGCCGTCGGCCCCTTCCACGGGCCAAGAATCAGCCATTGCACGACGAACCCGGCGACGTAGTTGAGCATCAGGGTCGAGATGACGTCGTTGATGCCGAACTTCACCTTGAGAACCGCGGGAACAAGGCCCCACATCGCGCCTCCGACGAAACCCGCAGCGAACATCGCCGGAAGCCGCAGGAACTCGGGCATCGGCACGAACAACGCCACACCGGTGGCGGCGATTGCTCCGACGAGCAACTGCCCCTCCGCACCGATGTTCCAGAACAGCGCCCGGAACGCGACCGTCAGGCCGACCCCGATGAGCAACAGCGGAATGGTGCGCCGCGCGGTCTCCGCAATGCCGACCTTGCTCCCCAGAGCGCCGGTGAGGATCAGATGATAGGCTCGCCACGGCGACACGCCGTAGGCCTTGAAGAAGATCCCGGCCGCGATCAGCGCGGCGACGATCGCCGCGACCGACACGCCGAGGACGACCCAGGTGGACAACGTCGGCCGCCGCTCGATACGGATCCAGTTCGCTCGTGTCATACCGCAGCCTCGCGGCGATGTGAGCCGGCCATCATCAGGCCGATCTCCTCCAGCTCGGCTTCCGCCGTTTGCATGATGCCCATCACCTCGCCGCCGAACAGGACCAGGATCCGGTCCGACAGCTGCAGAATCTCGTCGAGATCCTCCGAGATGACGAGAATCCCAGCTCCCTGGGCGCGCTGATCGAGCAGCACCTGGCGTACCTGCTCGGTCGCTCCGACGTCGAGCCCGTACGTCGGATGGGCCGCGACGATGAAGCGGGGACTCCCGCTCAGCTCGCGCGCAAGGACCAATCGCTGAATATTCCCGCCCGACAGGTTCTTCGCGGACGTCGCATCGTCTGGGGCCGAGATCTCGTACTCGCGCATCGCATGGCACGCGTTCTCCGTCGCCGCATTCTGATCGAGGAAGACCCACCGACAGAACGGGCGCGCCCGGTAGCTTTTGAGGATGAGGTTCTCCCGGATCGTCATGTTCGGCACCGTGCCCGCACGGATCCGTTCGGTCGGAACGTGAGCCACACCGAAGTCGGCGATCTCCCGCGCCGAGCATTTCGCGAGATCGTTCGTCTCCAGATACGCGGTCCCACGGGTCGCTTTCCTCAGGCCGGTTAGCACTTCCGACAGTTCGTGCTGGCCGTTTCCCGATACGCCGGCAACGCCGAGGATCTCTCCCTCGTACAGATCGAACGTCACGCCGCGGAGCGCCGGAAGGCCGCGATCGTTGTGCGCGTGCAGGTCCTTGACCTCGAGGATCTTCTCCCCTCGCTCGGCCGTCGCCTTCTCGATCCGGAAGATGACCTCGCGTCCGACCATCAGCCGCGCCAGTTCGGCCTTGCTCGACGTCGCGGTTTCGACCGTGGCCACGACCTTGCCCTTTCGAAGCACGGTGACGCGGTCGCTCACTTCCATGACCTCGTTCAGTTTGTGGGTGATGAACACGATCGTCAGACCGTCGTCGACCAGCGTGCGCAGCGTGCCGAACAGGGCGTCGACTTCCTGCGGCGTCAGGACGCTCGTCGGCTCATCCATGATCAGGATGTCGGCCTCACGATAGAGGGCCTTGAGGATCTCGACCCGCTGCTGCTGACCGACCGACAGTTGCCAGATCTTGGCCTGCGAATCGACCTGCAGACCGTATTCCTCGGCGAGTCGATTGAGCTTCTCGCGCGTTCTGCGGAGTCGAAGAAACGGCCCGGTCCCCTCGGAGAGCCCGAGGACGACGTTCTCCTCGACCGACAGGGTCGGGACGAGATGGAAGTGCTGGTGGACCATCCCGATTCGGTGGGCCAGCGCCGCCTTGGGAGACGCGACGCGAATCGCCTCGCCATGGAGGAGGATTTCGCCCTCGTCCGGTTGATAGAGACCGTAGAGGATCCGCATCAACGTGGTCTTCCCGGCGCCGTTCTCGCCGAGAAGGCAGTGGATCTCGCCCCGTCGCACGACGAGATCGACTTCGTCATTCGCGATGACGCCGGGGAACCGCTTGACGATTCCCCGCATCTCGATCGCAGGCACTTCCGAGGGATCGAGCTTCGGTGCCGTCAGGAAATCCTCCGTTCAGCCTTGCGCTGCAATCCAACTACATCTACTAACGTCACGCGGACTCGCTTCCAACGTTTCGCCTCCCGCAACAGGCGGCACCAACTGCGTTCCCGCAATGTTGTCAGGCAGTCCGACAAGGGCTATCCTACAGTATCGAACCGGCCGAATCCAACAAGAGGACGTTTGCGCGACGGGAGGGTTCATGGATCTGATCATCACGCCTGTCACAGTCTGGACCGGAAACGAGATCATCGATCACGCCGCTGTCCTGATCCGGGATACGAGGATCCAGGCCATCATCCCTGCCAAGGACGAGTCCTCCCTCGACGTCGGCCCGCCGGCCGAGCGGATCGACGGGAACGGCAAACTGGCCGTCCCCGGTCTAATCAACGCACATACACACTTGTACAGCAGTCTCGCACGCGGGATGTCCGTCACTCCCTTCCATCCGACATCGTTCACACAGATCCTCGAGCAGCTGTGGTGGAAGCTTGACAAGGCGCTCGATCCCGAATCGATCCGCGCGAGCGCCCTCGTCGGGGCGATGGAAGCGGCGCGATGCGGAGTGACCACGCTGATCGACCACCACGCCAGCCCGAACGCCATTCCCGGCTCGCTCGATCTGGTGAAGGAGGCGGTCTGCGATCGGCTCGGCCTCCGCGGGACCTTCTGCTACGAGCTGTCCGATCGAGACGGTCCCGAACGAAGCGCCCAGGGGATCGAGGAGAACCTCCGGTTCCTTGGCGCGATCGGCGAGGCGGACCCGCTTTGCTCCGCCCAGTTCGGGCTCCACGCGTCGTTCACGGTGGAAGACGAGACGCTCGAACGTGTCGCTTCGAGGCTCCCCGACGGCGTCGGCATCCACATCCATGTCGCCGAGGGCCCCGAAGACGAGGTGCTGTGCCAGGAAAGGCACGGCGTGCGGATCGCGAAGCGGCTCGATCGCTTCGGTCTCCTTCGTCCAACGTCGATCCTCGCCCACTGCCTCCACATCGACGAGGCCGAGAAGGAGCTCCTTGCCGAGCGGGACGTCGTCGTCGTCCACAACCCGCGCTCGAACATGAACAACGCCGTCGGCCTGTTCGACATGCCCGGGTTCCTCGGGCGCGGCATCCTGACCGGGCTCGGAACCGACGGACTCGGGGCGAACATGCTTGCCGAGCTGTTCACCGCCGGAATCCTGCAGAAGCACGGTAACGCCGATCCGCTGTGCGGCCCGTTCGATGCCCTCGACGCTCTCTTGTTCCGGAACAACCCTCGGATCGCCGAGCGGTTGCTGGGAGTCTCCGTCGGACCGCTCGTACCCGGCGCCCCGGCCGACATCGCTCTGCTCGACTACACGGCGCCGACGCCGCTTCGGTCGGAGAACGCCCTCGGCCACTTGTTGTTCGGGATCGCCGTCCACAACCTCCGGGTCACGGACTTGTTCGTCGCCGGGGAACGCATTTTGAGCGACGGAGCGTTCGTCGACGTGGACGAGGAGGCCGTCTACGCCAACGCGCGTGAGCAGGCGCAGCGGCTCTGGGATCGCCTGGGATAGGAGAGACATCCGATGACCGACCGCATGCGCACCCTGTCGTTCGAGGAGCTCCTCGACTGGATCCTCAATGAACTCGAAGACCGTGGATCCGTCTTCGGAGTACCCAGAGAACTCATCTTCGCACCCCGTGACGACGCACCGTACGCGAGCAATCTGTTCGGGCACCACCTCGCCTCGCCGATCGGGCCGGCCGCCGGACCGCACACCCAGCTGACGCAGAACATCATCACTGCGTGGCTCTGCGGCGGCCGATTCATCGAGCTGAAGACGGTCCAGATCATGGATGAACTGGAGATCCCTCGTCCGTGCATCGACATGGAAGACGAGGGGTACAACGTCGAGTGGTCTCAGGAGCTGCGACTGCACGAATCGCTTGACGAGTACGTCAAGGCATGGGTGCTCATCCACGTCCTTCGGCGCGTTTTCGGGTTCGAGGGGACGCGGTTCGGCACGATCCTCAACATGAGCGTCGGCTACAACCTCGAGGGGATCCTCAGTGAGCCGATGCAGCGATTCATGGACCGGCTTGAGGACGCCGACGCCGAGATTGACACCCTCAGGACAGTGCTGCGAGCGCAGTACGCGCGGTTCGCCGACATCGAGATCCCGTCTCGGATCGTCGACAGCGTCACGCTCTCGACGATGCACGGCTGCCCGCCGGACGAGATCGAGAAGATCGGCCGGTACCTGATCGAGCAGCGCGGCCTCCACACAACCGTCAAGCTGAACCCGACCCTCCTCGGGAAGGAGGCCGTCCTACGGATCCTCCACGACAACCTCGGGTATCGATCGATCGACGTCCCGGACCGCGTCTTCGAGCACGACCTGCAGTACGACCGGGCAATCGAGCTGATCCGATCCCTGCAGACGGCCGCGAACGATCGCGGGCTGACGTTCGGCGTCAAGCTCTCCAACACCCTTGCGATGGCCAACCACCGAGGCGTCCTCCCCGGCGAGGAGATGTATCTGTCCGGCCGGGCGCTCTACCCAATCACGATCAACCTGTTCCATCGGCTGATCGAAGACCTCGAAGGCGATTTGAACGTCTCCTACTCGGCCGGCGCCGACGCGCTCAATCTGACCGACATTCTCTCCGCCGGCGCACTCCCGGTGACGGTCGCCTCCGATCTCCTCAAGCCCGGCGGGTACGCCCGACTCGCGCAGTACCTCGACCGGCTTGAAGCGGAGATCGACGGGCGTGGTGCGACCGATTTGGAGGGGTTGGCGACCGGATGCCGAGAGAAACTGGCCGAGATCGCCCGAACGGCGCCCACCGACCCGCGGTACATGAAGGCCTATCATCCCCACGGCCTGCCGAAGGTCGAATCGAAGCTCGAGCCGTTCGACTGCATCGAGGCGCCGTGCGTCGCGCAGTGTGCCGTCTGCCAGAATGTTCCCGAGTACGCCCATTGGCTCGCCAGCGGGGACGACGATCGCGCCCTCGCGACGATCCTTCACCGCAATCCGCTCCCCGGAGTCACCGGGTATGTCTGCACCCACCTCTGTCAGACCCGCTGCACCCGCAACGCCTACGACGAGCCGGTCGCCATCCGACGGCTGAAGCGGTTCGCAGCCGAGAACGGAGAGATCTCTGTTCCAACCGCACCACGGACCGATCGCCGCGTCGCCATCGTCGGCAGCGGGCCTTCTGGACTCGCCGCGGCCTTCTTCCTCGCCGCGAGCGGGGTCCAAGTCACCGTCTTCGAGGCGAAGGACCGGGCCGGCGGCATGCTCGCGATCGCGCCGGCGTTCCGGCTCCCGGAGGCGATCGTCCGCGCGGACATCGCCCGCATCGAGCAGCTCGGCGTGACGATCGAGTGCGACAGCCCCGTGGACGCATCGCC
>CBFCYU010000056.1:0-9819 GCA_965602415.1 uncultured bacterium
ATACAAAGGCGGCCGGCGAAACCGCCGCAAGAAGGGACCGTACTCACCAGTGTTCCGCTGCTCGTGGGGGGCACGAATGTCCTGGCCCCGATGAAGTGTCACGGAGCAATCGGAGGATAAGTCCAGTGCCGACGTCAGCCGGTCAGGAGCCGACGCGCGAGGGCAACAGCACCCCATTCGGTGACCTCGGCGCCGAGCGGGGTCAGGCGGACCTCGGGCGGGGTCACGTTGAGGTGTCGGAGCATCTCCCCCCGAATGGGGTCGAGCAGCTCGGGATGCGCCAGCGCGATCCCACCACCGACGGAGATAACCTCGGGATCGTACGCGTTGGCGATCGCCGAGAACGCGAGACCCGCGGCGAAGACCACGTCATCGATGACGGATCGTGCGACGGGGTCGTGTTTCTCCGCTGCCTCGAAGACCAGCGCGGGCGAGAGTCTGTCCAGGATGATCTCGATCGTCGAAGACGAAGCCGGCTGAGCGTCATCGCCGAGGAGAAGCCGAATCAGCGCGGACCTGCCGCGTTCGGCTTCGCCCAGGTCCATCAGACGTGTCCGGGTGTTCCCGACGATGCCGGAGCCGGAAGCGTACGCCTCGACGCACCCGTGATTCCCGCAGCCGCAGAGAAGGCCGCCCTTGTGAGCCACGATGTGGCCAAGTTCGCCGGCGTTGCCGTCTTTCCCGAGGACGAGACGCCCGCCGTCCCATGCCCCGACACCGAATCCCGTGCTGATCGTGGCGTACACTAGGTGAAGCGTCGATTTGTCCGGAGTGTGCTTCCCAAGTCCGTAGTAGACCTCGCCGAGGACCGCCCCGTTGCAGTCGTTGAGGAGGCCGACCGGACAGGCGAACGTCTCTCGGAGGGGATCGACGAGTGGGATGAACCTCGGAAGTTCCCGGTGCGATTCGGCGATGCCCGTGGGGACGATGTTCGGCGGGCTCCAGAGCCCGCCGTTTCGAATCGGACCGGCGGAAACGATGCCGATCGCTTCGAGTCGCGACCGCCGCAGGTCGACCAGCGCCGCGCGGAGCATCCGCACTAGCTGCTCCGAGAGTCCGTGATACGTGCTGTGCTCAGCGGCGTACTCGATCGAGTCGGACACCGCGTCGGTCGCTTCGACCGATCGGTACACCCTCCCGTCGGACGAATCCGCCACAACAAGCGAGATCTTGGTCCCGCCGATGTCGAATCCTGCGACCACGTCTAGCATGTCGCCATCGTATCGGATGCATCGCCGTTGCACAACGCCATCCTTGCGGCTCGGATGCACTTGCTCGATAATCCAATCCAGGTCTGCGATAGAGAAGAACGAAGGAGGAGGGATGCGCCGCGCCGTGATTCTCGCGTTCGATCCGGGCGAGGCCCTTCGTCCGCTGACCAGCGAAGAGACTCCGACCGCGTTCTTGGCTCTCGGCGAGGGGGACTTCGAGCGAGCGATTCTCACGGCACTAGCGTGTGGCCATAACACTGATTGCGCGGTCGGTCAGGCCGCCACGCTACTCGGAGTGGTCTTCGGTGCGAGCCAACTGCACGACACGTGGCGCGCTCCGATCGGCGAGGCTCTGGATACCCATGTCATCGGATTCGAACGGATCAACAGCGATTTGCCCACCGACTGGACGACATGCTGCGGAAAGGAGATTGCGTCAGATCGGTTTGTGCTCAGCGGTCCAGGCGGACGGGAGCGGGAGCCGATGAGAGGAGAGCGACTCGAGTGATCGCCGTGTTGGGCAGCGCGAACATGGACGTGGTCACCAAAGTGGCGCACATCCCCCGGCCGGGAGAGACAGTCCTCGGCAAGAGCGTGCGCCGGTATCCGGGTGGCAAAGGCGCCAACCAAGCGGTGGCGGCGGCGCGCCTCGGCGAGTCCGTCGCCTTCTTCGGGAAAGTCGGCGTTGACGCATTCGGCGACGAACTCCTCGCGAGCCTCCAAGGAGACGGAATCGATGTGTCCGCCGTTGAGCGGGATCCCGATCTTCCCAGTGGCCAGGCGACGATTCTGGTCGATGAGGCCGGCAAGAACGCGATCGCCTGCACACTCGGAGCGAATGGGGCCGTCGACGCGGACTACGTGAATCGGGTCTTCGATCGTCTGCGCGTCGCCGATGTCATCCTACTGCAGTTCGAGATCCCCGTGGCTGCGATCGCGCACGTGTTGGCGCGGTTGCCGTCCGATTGCCCACTGGTGGTCGTCGATCCCGCGCCGGCCCAAGACGTCTCGCTCCTGCCGCTCGAACGGATCGATATCCTCACACCGAATCAAAGTGAACTGCTCGCGTTGACTCACGTGGACGATATTCCGTCGGCGGCGCGGAGCTTGCTTGCACAGGGCGTTCGAACCGTCATCTGCAAGGCCGGCGAAGAGGGCGCGTACTGGATTGCTGAGGACACGATCCACGTCCCCGCGCCGGCGGTCGAGGTGATCGACACGACGGCGGCGGGGGACGCGTTCAACGGGGCTCTCGCCTGTGCCATCATGCACCAGCCGATCGAACAGGCGATCCGCTGGGCGGTTACGGCAGGCACCCTGTCGACAACGAGGTCTGGATCCCAGCCTTCGCTCCCGAGGCGCGAGAGCGTCGAGAGACTCTATGGTGAACGATGGCCGGCTCTCTGAAGTGGCACACAAGAACGGCGTACGAGAGACCTTGGACCCGGGTGGCGTGCCCCCACCGACCGGTCCACTTCTAGAGTTGCTCTCATCGACTGGCTAGGCTTCCATCATTAGTAGATATCGAGAACCGGTCAGCCACCCCTCCGACTGCTCCATGGCCTGCGCGCTGACAGAGCCCAGACACACGTCGACCTCTTCTTCGATCAACCGAAGATGATAGCGATGGACGTTCTTTCAGGCTGTAGCTCGGCAGCCACTCAATACACCACATGCATGGACTCTAGCCAGGAACGCGCGTCGAGGCTACAGCCTTCCTCTCGTGCCAGTTATCCTTGGTGAAGCCTATCACGCCCATGCTAGGCCATGTTGTCCATCCAGTCGCACGGAAGCCGGCGCAGTCGCTCCGAGGCCTCGGCGATCCGATCGGTCGGCGCGGTCGCCGAGACGCGAAGAAAGCCTTCGCCGCCGGGCCCGAAGAATGTTCCCGGTGCAACGGAGACACCCGTGCGCCTGAGCAGGTGCAATGCCAGCGCCTCGGAATCCGCACCGGGTGGCAGGCGAACCCAGAGGTAGAGCGTGGCACGCGGGAGGGAAGCATCAAGCCCGGCGGCGTTCAGCGCTTCGACGAGCATCGCCAGACGCTGACGATAGACCTCGTTGCGGGTAGCGATCCAGTCGGAATCGACGCTCAGCGCATGTACCGCCGCATCTTGGATCGGGAGGAAGATGCCGGAGTCGACATTCGATTTGATCTGAGCGAGGAGTGCAAGGGCATCGGGATGGCCGACGGCCATCCCGGCTCGCCATCCGGCCATGTTGAACGTCTTCGACACCGAGTTGAACTCGACCGCGACGTCTGCCGCGCCCGGAACCTGGAGAACGCTCGGCGCGACGTATCCATCGAACGTTACGTCGGTGTACGGAGCGTCGTGGCAGAGAAGGAGGTCGTTCGTTCCGGCGAACTCGACTGCCTCCTCAAGGAAGGCCAGATCCGCCGTAGCCCCGGTCGGGTTGTTGGGGTAGTTGAGCCAGAGCATGGCAGCTCGGCGTACGGTCTCCATCGGGAGGGATTGAAGACTGGGAAGGAACGCCCGCTCCTCGACGAGTGGGAAGAAGAAGGGCTTCCCGCCGGCGAGCAAGGCTCCTCGGGCGTACGGGGCGTAGCCCGGGTCCGGCACAAGGGCGACGTCACCTGGATCGAGAACAGCCAGCGACAGGTTGACGATCCCCTCTTTCGAACCCAGCAAGGGAACGATCTGCGTTTCCGGATCGAGTTCGACGCCGAATCGGCGTTCGTAGAACGCCGCGATCGCTTGACGCAATCGCGGTGTGCCGCGAAACCCGGGATATCCGTGATGATCGACCCTCCGTGCCGAGGCGCAGAGCGCGTCGGTCACGGCATCGGGCGGCGGAAGGTCGGGGTTACCCATGTCGAGCCGGATGACATCGATCCCTTTGGCCGTTGCGTCCCAGCAGGCCGCATTCCAGCGGACGAACGGGTAAGGCGGCACGTCCTGCAACCGTTCCGAGGGTCTCACGCTAAGCACCCTCTGACGATTCCTGCATACTGCGGACGTGGTCGATGATGGACGCCAACCCCATCAGGTAACTGCGCGGGCCGAATCCCCCGATCTGGCCCAAGCAGACCGGCGCGATCAGCGAGCGTCGCCGGAAGTCCTCGCGGGCGTGGACGTTGGAGAGATGGACCTCAACTGCCGGTAGCCCGACGCCCGCAATCGCGTCCCGGAGGGCGACGCTTGTGTGGGTGTACGCTGCGGGGTTGATCACGATCCCGTCCGCCCAGCCTGCCGCCTCGTGTATCGCGTCGATTAGTTCGCCCTCGCAGTTCGACTGAATGGTCCGAATCTCTGCGTTGCGGTCCGCTGCCACTCCGCGGAGCGCCTCGTCGATCCCCGGCAACGTCATGGTGCCGTAGATGTCGGGCTCACGCTTCCCGAGAAGATTGAGATTCGGCCCGTGCACGACGAGAACGTGCACACTCGCCTTGCCGTTCGGTTTCGGCATCATCCGCTCCTTGTCCCGATTTCGCTAAGTACCTCACGGACGAGTTCGTGGGGAACGTCGTCCGTCACGATGACGTCGCCAATCGTTCGCGGGAGGACCCATCGAAGCACACCGCCGTCCCGCTTCTTGTCGTGCCCCATGGCCGCCTCGATCTCCTCGATTCGATGTGCCGGACAGGCCGTCGGAAGGCCGCATCTCCGCAGGATGCGCTCGATCGTCTCGACGAGTGAAGGTGCCGCTAGTCCACGCTTGCTCGCTAGCCGCGCGGCTGCAGCGAGCCCGATCGAGACCGCCTCGCCGTGTCGCAGTTCGTATCCGCCGAGGGTCTCCAACGCGTGCCCGACTGTGTGCCCGAGGTTGAGGACGGCACGGCGGCCGCTCTCAAGCGGATCTTGCTCGACGATGTCGATCTTCACATCCAATGCACGTGCGATTCGATCCGCGGCCGCGGCCGTTCCCCAAGATGCCGGATCCAGGGGACTCTCTTCGATCTCCGCGAGCAGGGTCGGATCCCCGATGATCCCATGCTTGATCATCTCGGCTACGCCGGATCGGATCTCGTCCTTCGGCAGCGTGCCGAGCACTTGAGGATCGATCAGGACGAGAGCGGGCCGCTTGAACGCTCCGACCAGGTTCTTCCCATCGGGAAGGTTGACGCCCGTCTTGCCACCGACGCTTGCGTCGACCATCGAGAGGAGCGTGGTCGGAACTTGAATGAAGCGGACACCCCGCAGAAACGTCGCCGCAGCGAACCCCGCGATGTCCCCCGTGACGCCACCGCCCAGACTGAGCAGTGCTCCCCCACGATCGAGTCCATCTTGCAGCAAGTCGCCATAGATGGCGTGCACCGTCTGAAGGGTCTTGTGTTTTTCGCCGTCCGGGATGATGCACCTACCGAGCTGGTATCCGGCATCCTCGAGCGCCGCCGCCGCCGCGCTTCCGTAGAGAGGATCGACGACGGGATTAGAGACAATGACAATCCTGGATCCGACGGCCAGGCCTGCAGCACGGACGGCGTCACCGAGGTGGGCCAACAGACCTGGGGCGATCCGGATCGGGTATGTGGCGTCGCCGTGGCGAACAGACAAGGTTCTCATGGACGCCAAACGGACAACATCTTCCACGATATCCGCGATCGGACGAGCGGTCGTATCGACGTGCCAGGGGAGGCTCGCGTACGCCTCCCTGCGGCTTTCCAGTAACTCTATGATCATGGTCCGGGGATCCGCAGACTCGAGAAGAGGACGATCTTCCTGTCCGCTCAGGCGGCGTGCAAGCTCTTCGGCTTCACACGTGAGACAGACGACGGTCCCGCTTTGCGTCATTCTGTCTCGGTTCTCGGGATCGATGAGCGTACCTCCGCCCGTTGCGATCACCAGCCCGCTTCGGTCCGACAGCTCGCGGCAGATCGCCGCCTCAAGGTCGCGGAATGCGCCCTCTCCGTCTTGCGCGAAGATGTCGGCGATCGACTTGCCAGCCCGCGACTCGATCTCCGTATCCATATCGACAAACGGACGGGCCAATTGGGCAGCCACCGCGGTCCCGACGCTCGACTTGCCGACCCCCATGAAACCGGTGATCGCAAGATTGGGGAGGCTACCCATGGCTTCCCCAAGCGTCGTCGTGGGCCTTCATCTCCTTGAGGCTGTCTCCTCCAAGCTTCTCTCGGAGCGAGACGGCCAGGACCCACGCCAGCATCGCTTCACCGACGACGGCGGCCGCGGGGACCGCGCAGACGTCCGATCGCTGATACTCCGTCCTGGTCGGCGCACCTGTCGCCGTGTCGATTGACGGTTGCGGCGTGACGGTTGTCGGGATCGGTTTCATCGCGACGCGGAGGACGATCGCCTCTCCGTTGCTCATGCCCCCTTCGATGCCACCGGCCCGATTTGTAACGCGGATCACATTCCCCCTCTCGTCTTTCATCAGCGAGTCGTGAGCCTTGGTCCCCGTTCTACTAGCGCTATCGAAGCCCGAGCCGATCTCGGCCCCCTTGATCGCCGGGATCGACATCACGGCGCCGGCAAGCTGTGCGTCGAGCCTTCGATCCCAATGGACGTGGGAGCCGAGGCCGGCGGGGACTCCCGTCGCGGCGATGTAGAAGACGCCTCCCAGCGACTCGCCGGCCTCCCGTGCCGAGTCGATCGCTTCGATCATGCGTGCACCTGCGGCCTCATCTGCACACCGGACCGGACTCTCCTCAGCGCGGCCCCAGATCGCATTCCACGGACCGTCGGGGATCGTCGCTTCGACTCGTCCGATGCTGCAGATCGTGCTCCCCACGGAGATACCGAACTCGCGCAGCAGAAGCTTCGCCAGCGCGCCGGCCGCCACACGGGCGGCGGTCTCGCGGGCGCTCGCCCGCTCGAGGATCGATCGAGCATCGGCGAGTCCGTACTTCTGCATCCCCGCCCAGTCGGCGTGTCCGGGGCGGGGGACAGTGACCGGCGGAAGCGCTCCGGATTCCCACTTCTCCCGCCAGTTCTCCCAATCCCGATTGGCGATCTGCAGGACAACGGGAGATCCGATGGTGCGGCCGGCGATGATTCCGCCGAGGATCTCCGCGCGGTCGCGCTCGATCTTCATCCGCTGCCCACGACCGTATCCGGACTGCCTTCTGGCGAGTTCGTCATCGATCGCCCGGACGTCGATCTCCAGCCCGGCGGGCAACCCTTCGACGATCGTGGTCAGGCAGGGCCCGTGCGATTCGCCGCCGGTCAGGAACCTCATCCGAATCTCCTCTCCATCGCCTGTTCGCACGCCCGCCGCATGATCCCCTTTGGCGGCTCCGTCTCAGTCCACAGTGTAAACGCGCGAGCCCCTTGCTCAATCAGCAGGTCGAGACCGCCGAGGCCGGTCGCACCGGCTCCACTTGTCTGCCGAAGAAGACGCGTCTCACGAGGGACATAGACGAGGTCGTACACGAGCAGGTCGGATGGAAGTCGAACCTCCTCCGGCCAAATCGAAGCTTCCTCCTGCGGCCACATCCCCACCGGCGTCGCGTTGACAAGAAGGGATGCAGCCCGTGTGGATTCAATGAGAGCATCAACCGTGAGCGACTGCGCTCGCAGGAGCCCGGCGGCCGAACGACCCAGATCGCCCGCGAGGCGTCCGGCCCGCTCCAGGTTCCGGCCCAGCACGACAACGTCCGCGGCGCCGGCAGTCAACAGCCCGAAGACGACGGCTCGGGCCGCGCCACCGGTACCGACGACAACCGCTCGCGCTCCCGTAACCTCGAATCCGGCCGCATGGAGTGAGTCGACGAAGCCGCTGTGATCGGTGTTGTGCCCGTGGACGGAGGCCCTCCCTTCGCCGGGTCGCCGAACGACGATTGTGTTCACGGCTCCGATCGCCTGCGCGTCCGGCGTGGTCGAGTCCAGGCCCGCGATCAGCGCCGTCTTGTGCGGGACGGTCACATTGGCTCCTGCGAACCCGAGAGTCACCAGGCCTCGCAGGCTCGCACCTTCCGTTCCCGGCGGGACGGGGAGCGGAACGTATCTCCAGTTCAGACCGAGAGCATCGAACGCAGCGTTGTGCATCGCCGGCGACAAGCTGTGCTCGACGGGCCAACCGATCAGGCCTACCACTTGCGTCGATCCGTCAATCATGGCCCGCCCCCAGCGCTTTCAGCTGTTCGGCAAACCCTGGATACGAGTCCGCCGCGTACTCCGCCTGACGCACGATAACCTCGTCCTGCGCCACCAACCCGGCGACCGTGAGGGCCATGGCCAACCGATGGTCGCGATGACTGCCGACGACCCCTCCCCGGAGTGTCGTCGGCCCCTGCACGACGAATCCGTCCTCCGTCTCCTCGATCTCTGCGCCGAGTGCGCGTAGCTCAGAGACGATCGTGCCGATTCGGTCGGTCTCCTTGACGCGAAGCTCTTGAGCGTCTCTCACGACTGTCTGCCCTCGAGCGAGCACGGCGGCGACGGCGAGGATTGGAAACTCGTCGATCATCCGCACCACGGTGCTTCCGCCGATCGTGACGCCTACGAGTTCTGAACTACGGATCGTGAGATCGCCGACCGGCTCCCCGCTCTCAACCCGACGCGCCGCAATCCCAATCTGCGCCCCCATCTGCTCCAAGACGTCGAGCAGGCCGGTCCTCGTGGGGTTCAAGCCCACGGACGGAAGGGTGATCTCCGAGTTGGGAATCAGAAGCGCCGCGACGAGCGGAAACGCCGCCGATGAGATGTCGCCGGGCACGCGCAAGGAGACCGGGGACAGGCTCTCCGGCGGATGAAGGGTCACTGCCAGGTCTTCCACGCGCACACTGGCCCCCATCGCGACCAGCATGCGCTCGGTGTGATCACGGGCAGGGCCCGGCTGACGGACTCT
This sequence comes from uncultured bacterium, assembly GCA_965602415.1. Lineage (GTDB taxonomy): Bacteria > Bipolaricaulota > Bipolaricaulia > UBA7950 > UBA9294 > JANQEA01. The sequence continues at coordinate 8,982 of CBFCYU010000056.1, forward strand.
GGTTGCGCCATCAGCGAACAGCCCGGCAAGCAAGAGAGCGCTCTTCACCTGTGCGCTGGGCACCGTCAACTCGTGGGTTACGCTACGAAGCAGCCGCCCGACGATCTGCAAGGGGGCGTGCCCGTTCTCGTCCGCAATGTCGGCACCCATCGCCAGCAGCGGCTCGACGATCCGCTGCATCGGACGCCGGAGGAGTTGAGGGTCCCCAGTGAGCACGCTGGAGAAGCTCTGGCCGCATAAGATCCCGGCCAGCAGGCGCAGGGTCGTCCCGGAGCGAACGCAGTCAATCGCGCCCGTGGCAGGCTGGAGACCGCGCAGCCCGATCCCCCGGATCGTCACCGAAGCATCCGGTTCATCCTCGATCTCGACGCCAAGAGCTTGCATGCAGTTCCTGGTCGTCACGCAGTCGCCGGAGCGGAGGAGCCCGTCGATTCGGCTCTCCCCATCCGCGAGGGAGGCGAGAAGCAGAGCCCGATGGGAGATCGACTTGTCGCCCGGGACCCGCAGCGAACCAGACAACGGAGACCGCATCGGGCGTACGACGGTATTCACGGGAACATCCTCCATCTCTCCGCCCTGCTGGAGGAGAGGAACGCAGCAAGGGCCTCATCGTCCCCCTCCGCGATGAGCCCAACCAGATGGTCAAGCTTATCACGGAAGACCGCAGCCGAATCGAGCACCTCGCGACGATTCGTGGAGAGAATGTCCAGCATCATCGTGACATCGCTTCCCGCAACTCGACTCGTGTCCCGGTACCCTCCCGCGACAATCTCCCACGCTGCCGGATCTGAAGACGTGACGCAATCCGCGGTCTGCACGAGTGAGCAGGCCAGCAAGT